>JASLEQ010000763.1 GCA_030151135.1 Candidatus Sulfotelmatobacter sp.
CCCGCCATCCGACCCGACCTCCGACTCCTACAATAAATGTCCGGCTCTGCTATGAACGATCATGGCTCCGGATTTCTCCCTGGCCGCTTGCGAACGTCGCGCCAGTGATCCAGGTTGGAACTCGCAACCCAAATCCACGACAGACCCCAGGACTGTCATTCCGACCGGAGCAAAGCGCAGTGGAGGAACCTGCAGTTGCTCTTCGCTTGGTCCAGACGGAGATACGTACCAATTGCGGGCTGCCGGTGCCCCATCCTGGCTCTGCCAGGGTGGGAAAGCACGACCCTCCCCCCGGGCACCCAATAGGATCCGTTCTCGCCGCCGTTTCCGACCAAAAGCAACCAGTGTTTCGCAATCCTGGTTCTAAGTGGTTCGTGCTACTCCGGATGAACGACGGCTAGGCCGGTAGCCCACGGTTGGCCTACTTCTCACTTACCCAGAAATGGAAGAACGGGTCAGCACATCTGCTTTTGGAGGACAGTCATGTTGTCAGCCTTCAGGGTTTCCGGCCTTGCCGGTGCCCTCGCGCTCGTTTCCAGCTTTGCCGCAGTTCCGCCTATTTCAGCCCAGTCAACATTGGCGCATGTTTACGTGCAGTCCGGGGGAAACGCTGGGCCGGTCTATGGATACAGTTCCTTGTCCAACGGCCAAGTTACTGCAATCTCCGGCTCTCCCTTCAAGCCGGGAACCAAAATTGTCGGCGGAACAGGTTCGAAGTTCTTCACCATCGGCAAGGCCCTTCTGCACAGCTATGCCGTGGGCTCGAACGGAGCGATCGGCTCCCAGTTATCGCAGATCGGCTTCTTCAACTACGTCGGCGGTTCGTGCGGGAGCAGCACCGACGCGGTGGGCGCCCAGGCCGAACTCGACCACACTGGAAAGAGCGTTTATGTGCTGTTGCAGGGCGGAGGCAGTCAGACGTGTACTTCCTACCAGACCTACAACGTGAACAGCGACGGCAGCTTCACCTTCAATGGAGACTCGCAGGTGAGCGTGGAGTCGGGAGGCTACACGACACTACCATCAATTCTGGGGAACGAGACGTTCGCATATGCTGACAACTTTTTCAGCTTCAACAATCAGGTGATCGGATTCCGGCGAGAAAGCTCGGGGACACTGCAGTACAACGGCCTCGTGAATCCCACGTTCAGCGGCAGCGGGAGCTATACGGCGTATCGACCAGACGCTTCTCCCACCGAAAACCTTGTCGTACTGCAGGAATATCTGAATGACAGCGGTTTTCCGCAGCTTGGCACCTTCAGCGTAGGCTCCAATGGGGCGCTCACCAGCACGAATACTTCCGCCAACATGCCGACGGCGAAGCTGAACGTGACCGCGTCCGCTTTCTCCCCAGACGGAGCTTTCTTCGCCATTGCGGGTGACTACGGGGGGAACCCGGGCAGCGGGCTGCAGTTCTACGTGGTCAATGGAGCCTCCCCTCTAACCATTCTCGAGGACGCTGCTACAGACCCGATAGACCAGATCGCATGGGATAACAGCGGGCATCTCTACGCCGTGTCAACAAGCGAGAACAAGCTTTGGGTCTTCACGGTCACCTCTCAGTTCGCGGTGCGGTCAGCGCCTATTTCGATCCCGAGCCCTGTGAATCTGGTCGTGGTGAGTTCCACCACTCCTTCCTGCGGCGAGACCACTGTGAATGCCATCAACATTTGTTCACCGACAGAAAACTCCACTGTGTCTTCGCCGGTGCAGATCAATGCTGCGGCAAACATGGATGGCGGAGTGTACCGGTTTGAATTGTGGTCCGGTAGTACGAAGCTGATATCCGTGAGCTACAGCGGAACTATGAATCAGCCGCTCGCGCTGGCTTCCGGAACATACCACCTGACCTTCGTCGCACGTAATTCGGCTGGTCTGAAGGTGACCGCAACCCGAGACATAACCGTAAAGTAACGGTTGCCCAAATCCCGTTGAGCGGACGGGCCGATTGATTCTCTTCGGTCCGCCGCACACGGTCACCAGAATTTCTTACGTTTGCACCCGCCTGTTCCCGCACCACTCGCCTTCTAGACCGCATGCCGCGTGGAAAGCACGATCCTCCCCTGATTTCATCCGCTTGGATGGCGCTGCCACCTCAACGACCGCAACTCCGCAAGAAGACTAATATTGGTTCAATGAAACTCTTCGTCGAACCTGTTTATGGGTGGGGTTGGACTGATTTGCGCGGCCAACGTGTCGAAGTGCCAGGACCATTTGAATTGGAAATCTCGATTGCGAAAGATGACTCCGTATTCAGTGCGGGTGTCGGACGGCTGGCCGACAATTTCGATCATCCTCTTAAGGGCCTGTGGATCCGCTTGTCCCAGCGTCACACAACGATCGACGGCAACTACAACTTGGTTGCGAGCGATGTTGAGCAGGACCTAATTGACAAGACAAGTGGGCCACCCGCTACGATCAAGGTTGTAGGTTTCGCTGTCGCACATCAGATTTAGAAATGAATATGCGTCGTTCCGAGTAGGTCACGGACACTCGGAGTGATGCTCCTCCGTCTTGCCTCAAGCGAAAAATGAGATTGTCGGTTGGTCTGCGCAAATGTATTTGGCCTTTGTTGGAGCCGAAACTCGGGACCAGAATGGATAGGCTGCGTTCGTTCTCCATTAACTGCGCAGTCTCGATGGACAATCCCGCCTCTACACCGCGTGCACCGGTGCCATCGGCAGCGCCAGCGAAATCCGCGCTCCGCCGCCCTCGCGATTCGTCGCGGTGATCGTCCCGCCGTGCGCCCGCACTACCGCATCTACAAACGCCAGCCCCAATCCGTGCCCGTTCGAGTCCTTGCCTTTCACACGCCGCTCGAACAGGTGCTCGCTCACTTCGTCTGAAAACCCGGGCCCGTCATCCTCCACCGAGAGCATCGCGACGCCATCACCTGACTCCAGCCGCACCGTCACCGTACACGACGCCGGCAGATGCTTCAATTCGTTATCGAACAGGTTCGCGATCATGCGGTGCACCAGCGCTGCATCAGCGTCGATCGTCACCGGTCCCGCACTGCGCAGCCTGATCTGCAATCCCTTTTCCGCCATCGAAGGCTCGTACAGGTCGATCATGATGCGCAACAGCTCATCGAGATCGATTTCACTGCGCGACAGTCGCAA
>JASLEQ010000592.1 GCA_030151135.1 Candidatus Sulfotelmatobacter sp.
CCTTGCGTCAGGGTCAAGGGAATTGTTGATTGAGGGATTGGGTAATTGCCGACTGAGGAGCAAACTGACTTCAATCGTTCAGTGTGCCCGATCGCCCAAGGGCTCAATTCTTTAGGGGAAGTATCGTCCTCCCTGTTTGCTATAATAATTTTCTATCCGGCGGTTGCGATCAAAACATCGCGGAAGTGGTGGAATTGGCAGACACACCATCTTGAGGGGGTGGCGCCGAAAGGCATGCGGGTTCAAGTCCCGCCTTCCGCACCATCATGCGCCGGCAATCCGAGCGAAAATCTGGCATTACCGGGAAGTTCGCCAAACGAATCGGGAAAATTGGGAATTATGATCTATCTGGTCACGGCTATCCACATACTGGTATGTTTCTTCATCATCGTGGTCGTGCTGCTGCAAAGCGGGCAGAGCGGTGACATCTCAGCCGCATTTGGCGGCCAAGGCAGCCAAACGGCTTTCGGTCCCCGAGGTGCGGCGAGTGCGCTGTCAAAAGCGACAACCTGGTCGGCCGTGGCATTCATGCTGACCTCGATCACCTTGTCGGTTTACGCTTCCAAACACTCGGGAGCTCCCGGGTCGGTGCTGCAAGGGATCAAATCGCAGCCCGTGAAAACCCAGCCTGCTCCGGCGCCGACAACCCCACCGGTACAGAAATAGCTTCGAAAATCCTTCATCGTCACACCGACCCTCATGGCAGACCGGGAAGCTGGGGTGTGTGTCTTTGAAGCTCTGCTTACAGAATCCGCTGTAATTGTATTTGCTGGATTTCGGTTGTACCATCGATTGAGTACGCTTTATACGGAGGCGGCAATGTCGGATCGTGACGGAAATAGCTTCATATGGTTTCTGGCGGGATTAGGGTTGGGCGCCTTGGCCGGCGTGCTTTATGCGCCACGGTCGGGAAGTGAGACGCGGGAAGCGATCCGAGCGCGGGCTGAGGAAGGCCGGGCGTATGTAAAGGATCGGGCACGCGAAGCGCGCGAACAGGCCCAGGAATGGGCAGATCGCGGCCGGGACGTCGTCAGCCAGCAGAAGGAACAGTTCCGAGCGGCGTACGAAGCGGGACGGCAGGCGTATCACGAGGCGACATCTGAATCGGAAGCACCTAAGAATCTGTAAGCCGTGATTCGCGCCGGTACGTGCCTCCGCGCGCGCCCCTTAGAATAGCGGAGCAAATCGATATGGACGACAAACTCACGGTATTCATCGCACTCACCGGGATTGCAGTACTTTTGCAGGCTGGGGTTCTACTGGCGATGTATCTTGCCATGCGCAAGACGACGAACGATCTGCAGGCACTCGCCAGCGAAGTTCGCACCAAGGTGATGCCCAGCATTGAGCAGGCGCAGCAAATCATCGCGGAATTGCGGCCAAAAATCGACGTAATTGCCGAGAACGTTCGCGAGACTTCGACCACAGTGAAGTCGCAGGTGCAACGGCTGGATGCAACCGTCAATGACATGGTCGACCGGGCGCGACTGCAGGTGATCCGTGCTGACGAATTGCTCAGCCGGACGTTCGACCGGGTCGAGCACACGTCAGAAGTAGTTCAGAAGACCGTGGTCTCGCCGGTCCGCCAGATTTCCGGCCTGATGCAGGGGATCACAGTGGGTCTGGAGTTTTTGTTTGCGGGACGGCGCCGGAATGGCGGCGGGCGGGAAGATCGACGGCCTGTGCCGCAAGACGAAATGTTTATCTAAGGAAAACTTCGCGTTTCGGGATTCAAAGACGCATAACGCAGTCTTATTTTTGGCGTCCCAACGTCGTGTGCCATCTGGGTCTTTATCTATGCCGCGCCAATCCTCCCTGCGCCGCTATTTTCTCTTCAGCCTGATCACCGTCCTACTTTTGGGTTCCTTTCTGCGTGCGCAGGAGAAAGTCACTTGGAGCGCCCAGGAACAGCCGATTCTCGATCAGATCCGGACACTGCGCAAACTTGACGATGCGACTCGGGCTAAGACTACGAGAGATCTTGCTTTGCGAATTCGCCAACTTCCGGTCGTGCCCAACAAGCTGAGGCTTGCGGGGGCCCTTGCCAATCTTTCGACCGAAGGCGACTTCGGGCACGATACCCTGCAGGAAGTAACAACGACGCTCGGCGATGCCCTTCGTGAACAGCCTGCGATCGCGAAAGACGGGCAACCGAATGATTTGTATGTGGAGCTTGCGTCACTCGTGCGCTATGAAGATATGCAAGCTGACTCGGATAATCCTCAGTTCAGACAGGCTCTGGCGCGATTGGAGGCGGACGATGCCAAGCGTCAGAATGCCGACTTTACGCTCACCGATCTTCACGGAACTACCTGGCACTTGCGCGATTTGAAAGGCAAAGTTGTCCTGGTGAACTTCTGGGCAACGTGGTGTCCACCCTGTCGGAAGGAAATGCCCGATCTGCAGGCGCTCTATGACAAGTACAAGGAACAGGGCTTTCTCGTGCTCTCAATCTCCGATGAAGAGACTGCCAAGGTATCGCCCTTCATTGCAGAGCGGAAGATTACGTATCCAGTCCTGCTCGATCCAGGACGCAAGGTGAATGACGCGTTCGTGGTAGAAGGGATTCCGAAGAGCTTTGTTTATGATCGCGAGGGCAAACTCGTCGCACAGTCAATTGATATGCGCACGAGAGATCAGTTTCAGCACATGCTGGCGCAGGCGGGGTTGCGATAAGAGTTCGAGCATGCGCTATCTGGTGAGAGCCCGCGTTAAACCTGGAAAAGAACGTGAGTTGCTCAGGGCGATCGAGAATCAAACGCTCGGGCAAGGTTCAGTGGCGGAGGGCGAGTATCTTCGCAATATGAAAGACGCTCGGCTGTGCGAGGATCATACGGCGCGCTGGGTCGAGATTTGTTACTGTCCGACACCCCTTCTCGACGAACGTCCCTACTGGGAGCAATACTTCGATTTGATGCGCGTGCAAGACGCGCACGACCGGCGCAAATGCCGCGATGAGAATGGCTCGGAGTCCTGGGCCTGCGATGGGTGCGACTGTACCGCGCGATTGGAAGAGAGACTGAGCAGGACAGGAGTTCCCTTTCTGGACTCGCTTCACAGCAAGGCCGGATGCTCACGTAAGCTGAGGTAAAGCAGCTTCCAGTTGTTTGAGATCCTGTGCAACTTCCCGCAAATTAAAAACGAGAGCCCAGAACGGCAACATGCGATCAAGCCCAAATGGAGCCGTGGTCCGGTCTTTGCGCAGACGCTCCAGATCTGCGTTCAGCGATTGGAGAGCCATGTCCAGTCCGGCCGAATTTACGTCAGCGTTTCGCGTTCGTACCGCGGCCGCGATTCGCGCGAAGACTTTTCCGGTTTGCTCGACGACCGCCGGAAGCGAAGGAATCAGGCCGGGATCCACTCGAGCATGAAAGTAGAGCGTGCGGTCCTCGGCCATGGCGGTGAGGCGGCGGCGAATCAGATCTCCCGCATCTATGAAAGCGCTATAGGCCGTGCGATTGAAGCGCGAGAAAGCCAGCTCGCTGCGGGCTTCGTCCATTTGCTGGGTAATGCCTCGGCGAAGCCCGTGCAGTTTGCGGTCGAGTTCACGAATTTCCTCTTCGTTTTCGGTTCCTTCGATGGCAGCGGCAGCGACTGCGCGATAGAGCGTTCCTGAACCTTCGATGATACGAGCGAGTTTCTGCCGCAATCCAACGCGCGCGTGGACGGGCCAGAGCAGAGCTCCTACGGCAAAGGCGATCAGCGCTCCCATGACCGTATACAAGACACGCAGCCATGCCATATGCCACGGCTCTCCCATTCCCCCGAATACCAGGATCAAGGCCGCGGTGAAACCAGCTGCCGTGAAAGCGCTATGAAGAGCGGTAAGGTATCCGAACAGAGTAGCGAGTATGAACAAGGTTATGCCAACGCCAACTTGTCCTTGTCCCAGCAAGGGTATAAGCAATGCCGCTGCGACGGCTCCGCAGGTGGACCCGATAGTCCGATAGAGCGCAGCTTTCCACGATGCGCCTAGATTGGTTTGCGTGACCACCAGTGCGGCAAATACCGCCCAATAACCTTGAGGCAGGTGCCATCCGGCATAGATGGCGTAGGCTATTGTGCCCGCAAGGCCGGTCTTGATCCCCTGTTTGAGCGAGGCAGATTCGCGGAACCAGAAAGCGGGGGTGAGAGTGGATGGCAGAGAAGCGCTCGCAGGTGCCATTATCCGATTATAAGCAGCTGGCTGAGTCATTTTCCTGCCGTGTTTCCATGGCCGCGATAGCACTGGTGGGACTTTCGTGATCCGCAGA
>JASLEQ010000735.1 GCA_030151135.1 Candidatus Sulfotelmatobacter sp.
GGCGGCATTTGCTCGGCAGCAATCGATGCTCGCCAAGGAGCAGCGCTTTATTGATCGCTTCAGGACGCACGCGGCCAAAGCAGCCCAGGTGCAGAGCCGGATCAAGGCGCTGGACAAGATCGAAAAGATCGAGCTCCCGAAAAAACGCGTGGTGGTGGAGTTTGAATTTCGTGTGCCGCCGCGATCCGGCGAGCAAGTTGCGGTCCTTGAGAATCTGCACAAGAGCTACGGCCCGCGTGTGATTTACGACGGGTTCAATCTAACCATCCGGCGCGGTGAACGCTGGGCCGTCATGGGAAGAAACGGTGCGGGCAAGACTACGCTGCTCAAGATGATATCCGGGGCCAGCTCTCCTGATGCCGGTAGCGTAAAGCTCGGCGCCAGCCTACAGATGGGCTATTTCGCGCAACAGTCTTTAGACACGCTCAATCCCGATCTTACCGTTATCGAACAGTTGCAACAAGATTTCCCCCAAGACAGCCTCGGGGCGCTGCGGAACCTGGCAGGAGCGTTCCAGTTCTCCGGCGATGATGTGGACAAGAAGATCCGCTCACTCTCGGGCGGAGAAAAGTCGCGGCTGGCAATCGCACGCATGCTCTACAATCCGCCGAACTTCCTGGTGCTCGACGAGCCGACCAATCATCTGGATCTCGCGACCAAGGAAATGCTGGTGGATGCCCTGAAGGACTTTGAAGGAACTATGATCTTCGTATCCCATGACCGCATGTTCCTTCGCGGCCTGGGCTCACGAGTGTTGGAACTGGGGGGCGAAAGCGGTACAGACCGCCATCCCACGGTTTATCCCGGGTCATACGTGGAGTACGTGCAGAAGCTTGGACATGAAGCGCCTGGGATCTATTCGTAGGCCTTGCACGGGTTGTGTGCGTGACCTGCCGGGCGCCGCTGAATGACATTACGCCATGACCATAATGAGCGCAGCCGCAGGAGCCATTCTCGTTGCATTCGCCATTTTCCTGGTTGGTCTTACGGTCGTCATCTTCGCCAAGCCAGCCGTAGCTGAACGTTTTCTTCTGTCATTCGCGAGTTCGGCGCGAGCACACTACACGGAGCAAATTCTCCGCCTGCTAATCGGCGCGTCCCTCATCATTCGCTCTGGGGTTATGTGGCAACCGAAGGTGTTCTGGCTTGTCGGATGGGGCATCGTCTTATCCTCCTTGGTGTTGATCCTTACTCCGTGGCAATGGCACGACCGTTTTGGCGAGCAAGTGCGTCCAATGCTGATTCGCTACATGGAACTGTTTGCGGTCGGGCTATTGGCGTTCGGAGCTTTACTTATCTACGGGGTGTTCACTGGGATCTTCCCGAGAGCGGCATAATAAGCAATTCAAGAACAACGCGCAGGAGTGCTGGAGGAAGACCCTAAGCGTCTGACCAACACACCTGTTCGAGGGGCGGGGTTTGTGTTGATTATCGTGATGACCGCGAAAACAGAGTTGCCATCGCCCAAGCGACGTACACGAGCGGAGGTTCAGCAATTGGTGGCCGAGTTTGTGAGCAGCGGTATGCGGCGGCGGAGCGAGTTTTGCCAGAGCCGAGGTTTAAGCTTCAGCACTCTGGATCGCCATCTAAAGAAACTGCGTTGGAAGAGAAGGCGTATACCAACTTCTTCGGCTGGTCGTTTGGTGCCGGTGGAGTTGGCGGCCAAGAAATCGCCGAAGCAGCAGGAGCCGAGTTGTGGGCTGGCCGTAGTGCTGCCGGGCGGGCGCCGGATCGAGGTGCATCCTGATTTTGATACGAGTACGCCATATCCGGCGTCAGGCAAGAGGCAAACCATTGTTGGACGAAATTCGTGCGACGATCGAGGCAGCGCAGTCCATGGCCTTGCCTTCCAGCGCAGTCAGCAAGGCCTGCCAGTACGCGCTGACGCTTTGGAAAAAGCTCACCCGCTTCTTGGAGCATCCCGAATTAGAGCTAAGTAATAACCTGGCGGAGAATTCCATGCGTCCGGTAGCTCTTGGGCGAAAGAATTGGTTGCACATCGGCAGCTCACAAGCGGGACCGAAAGTTGCAGCGATACTGTCGGTCGTGGAAAGCTGCCGCAGGTTGAAACTCCCCGTGCGTGAATACTTGGCCGCGCTTCTCCCCGGCTTCGCCCATCGCCCGATCCAGCGCCTCCCAGACCTTACTCCCGCTGCGTGGGCCACGCAGCATTCATAGACTCGAAGGGGAGAGCGTTATTCACGAGCATTGCGAAAGGACCGCGCTTTACTCGCTATCAGCCCAAACCCGTTTTTACTGGCGGCATTCTCTAAGCTCAACGATTCTGCGCGAGCCACGACCGACTGCCCTGCCCTGTTTCTCAACTCCTCGATGGCCAGCCGCGTCTCGAACTCAAGCTCCAAAAGATGATGAGAACGGGCGCTTTGGAGTGTCTTCTGTAGTTGTGCGCTTGCCGCTGGGAAATGGCCTAACAAGGCTTGCACGCGACCAGACATCATTTCGAACTGCAAACGGAACGAGGTGTTCGCACTTTTGTCGGCCAGTGACTTAGCCTTTCCCTGTTCAGACTCGGCTTCAGGAAGCTTGGATTCGGCCAGCAGGGCGTCAATCAATACAATGCTGGCAGCTAATTCGTCGTCGGCTTGCTGGTCTTGATGAAACTGTTCTTTGTCTTTACGGATTACGGTCTCGGCATCGGCGGCATGGCCTTGCTCAACCGAGAGCCGCGCCAAGGCGAGTTCGGTTTCCGCGACGGCTTGCTTGTCCCCGATCTCTTTGCAGAGAGCCAGGGATTCCTGGTGAGAGTTGCCAGCCCCCTGCAAGTCTCCTTGATCCGCAAGTACGTCTCCGACTCCAGCCAGCGCATAGGCCACGGCACGTTTGTCAGAAACCTCCTGCGCAATGGCTCTGGCCTCCTCATAGCCGGTAAGAGCTGCTTTCAGGTCGCCACGCAGTCGGGCAATCTTGGCCAGATCGGCGAGGGTAAGCGCGACCCCGTCTTTGTCTCCCATTTCCTTGTAGCCTGGAATCGCGTCCGAGAGCCCGCGTGCCGCTTCCGCCAGATTCCCCCGAGCCAGAGAAATGTCGCCCAAGTTAGCAGAGGCGGTGGTGACTCCCTCGAGATCACCGATCTGACGAAAGACCTTGATGACGTCCCGATACATTGCTTCTGCACGATCCAGGTCGCCCTGCTCATAGTAGACGATGGCTAGATCGGCCGTGGTGCGAGCTGCGTTGTCGCGATCGCCAACTGCTATGTACCTCTTTCGAGCATTGTCGCAGTCTTGCGCAGTGGAATCGCCATCGCCGATCTGACAGAGAACTCCGTACGCCCGTGCGACGAATAGTTCCAAACCTTGAGCGTTCCCCTTTTCGATGGCGCGCCGGCAGGCGGCCTGAGCCTTGACGACATCGTTATTGACCCATGCGCGTGCTTCCAGGTAGTCGATCCGTGGGTCGGCGCCAGCAGGAAGCGGCAGGTGCCGGAGAGTTTCCAAAGTATGCAAAGCATCTGCGGGATTCACCCATCGCTGTTCATCGGCGAGGCGAAGGCCATAGTCCAAGGTGTCCGGGAATTGGACAAAAAGTTGTCGATAAGAATCAATGGCTCGCATCCGATCTTGGATCGTGACATAGTACTGACCATCGATCAGCAGACGGTCTTCTGGCCCCAAGTGCCCGGAAAGACCGCGGGCTCGTTCTGCCTCATCCCGGGCCTTTAGGCTGTAACCGAGGTGATTCCATGCATCGGACAAAGCAGCGTGCGTCAAGGGAACCTCGGGCTCGACGGCTGCAGCCTTGATGAGAGAATCTCGGGCTTTTACAAAGTCAAACGCCCACAAACGCTCCAGTCCCTGCGTGTAAAGCTTGACCGCAAGGGGTTTCGAAGGCAGAGCGGCTCGTGCCTGCGCGATTGCTTCTCCTGAAACCGACGTGGCTCCCAGACTCTGCCGCAGGGACGCACCTGCCTGGCTGACGAGTTCAAACAGATCATTCTCGTTTCCGACGAAGGCCTGCTCGGCGATGGTCTCGCCATGTTCAGTGTCTTGAATGCGAACATCCAGACGAATCCGCCTTTCTCCTTTTCCGGGCAACGGCGTATATGAGCCAATTACGACTACATCTGCGCCGGGATTCGTATGGAGCCGTTTAAGGGTTTCCTTCGCTAAACTGTCTTCGTCGGTCAAGGGAATTTCCCGTTTGGCTCGCGCCACGTCCTCACCTGAGACCATACGTAGGGCGGCATCAGCGGCGAGTTCGGTACCGAGCATTTCCGCAAATGCCGGAGAGAGCCAGTTGTCCTCGGGACGTCCCGGCAAATTGCGAAAACCCATTACGGCTACAGATCGTCGAACGTGTACCGGAGGAAGGTTGGTCTCGGCCGCAGTCTTATTTTCGATCTTGGTGCGCGAGAGGCGGAATCGATAAAGGGCGCTACCGATCACAAGCACAATGAACGCGGCGATTGCCACGGAACGCAACCACCGGCCTGAAGTGGCAGAGTGCTTTTCTGACCTGGGCGATGAAATCGACGGTGCAAGAGGTGCCGGGGTGACGCCGACCGGGTCCTGTAACTCTGTGACCGCAGTGACGGGCGCCAAAAACCGGTAGCCTCGCCGCGGAACCGTTTCCACGTAACAGGGTGCTTCCGCATTGTCCCCGAGTGCATCACGGATCTTCCGGATCGCGACTCCCAAACTGTTATCGAATTCTACGAAAGTGTTTTGGGGCCAGAGGCGTTGGCGCACCTCTTCTCGGGAGACGATCTCGCCTGGTCTCTCCACCAGGATCGCGAGAAGGCGGAAGGGCAGATCCTGCAGCTTCAGCTGATTGCTGTGGCGAGTAAGAGTGGCCTTACTGCAATCAAGCTGGAACGGACCGAACCTGTATACGGACTTCTTGTGAGATTCCCCAGACGACACGCGCTTCTCTTTTGGCCCCAGATGGTAGCACACCTCTGTTAAGAAGACCGCCTAAGCCTATAGAAATCTGACCCTTGTCAGTTAAAGCACGCTTAACGGACAGTTTCATTGACCCGACGAACCAGTCCATGCAGATTGATGCTCGCAGGGCAGCTATTCGCCGCGACGACCACTTCGGAGGGCTGCTCCCAAGCCATCAGGCGGAATTGGCATCCGGGGGGGTGCCAACTTCCACCTGGGGACGCCACGGTGCAGGTAAGGAAAATCATCATGAAACGAATCCTGATCGTCGTAATCCTGTTAGCCATTCCCGCTTGTTTCGGGCAGACGCAGACTGCGAAAGTTCGCACGTATTACATTGCCGCCGACGAGGTGGACTGGGACTATGCCCCCGGCGGTGTCAACAAAATGATGGGCATGAAGTTTGACGGCTACTCGAAAGTCTTTGTTGAGCGCGGCGCGCATCGCATTGGGAGTATCTATCGCAAGGCGCAGTATCGCGAATATACCGACGAAACCTTTGCCCACCTTAAACCACGGCCGGTGGAGTGGGAGTCCTCCGGAATTCTCGGTCCGATTTTGCGGGCCGAGGTCGGCGATACGATTCGCGTAGTCTTCAAGAACAATGCCACGCACCCTTACAGCATGCATCCTCACGGCGTCTTCTATAAGAAAGACTCAGAAGGTGCGCTCTACGAGGATGGGACGTCTGGTTCGGACAAAGTCGATGACGCTGTGCCGCCCGGCAAGACTCACGTTTACACATGGGAAGTGCCGGAACGGGCTGGGCCCGGGCCGAATGATCCAAGCTCGATCGTGTGGCTCTACCACTCGCATGCCTATGAGATGAGAGACGTCCACAGCGGACTGGTGGGCGCAATCATTATCTCGCGTCGCGGCGCGTCCGATGCTACCGGGAAACCTAAAGACGTCGACAGAGAGTTCGTCTGCTTATTCATGCTGTTCGATGAAAACCAGAGCTGGTATCTGGACTACAACATTCAGACTTACACCAGCGATCCTAAGGGTGTGAATAAAAGTGAATTCATTCCAGTCGCCGCTGATGGAAATCTGGCTCCCGCCGGAACCGGCTTTTCGGTCACGAATGGAAAGTTCGCAATCAACGGATACATCTATGGAACTGGACCCGTCATGACCATGAAAAAGGGAGAGCGCGTTCGCTGGTATCTCGTTGGTCTCGGCGAGGGGTTTAGTTTTCACACCCCGCATTGGCACGGCAATGTCGTGCTTCAGGATGGCAAGCGCACCGATGTGGTTTCCCTTATGCAAGCACAGATGGTCACAGTGGACATGGTCCCCGATGACCTGGGCACTTGGATGTTTCACTGCCATCTTGACGACCACATGGAAGCCGGGATGATGGCGTTCTACAAGGTCGAACCTTAGACCAAGAAGACCAATGGCATCTCCTAGAAAAATTGGAGAGACACGCTCCAAGCGATCCGGGAAAGGAAGCGATGTTCTTGTCACCTTCGGCCTAACTCAGTTGTGCCTGCAGGAGGTTTCAGATGTTTGGCAATCGCTTCTTCACTCGTCTCTTTTGCGAGCAGGAAGCCACTTCTAACGATTTCTGTATAGGCGCAAGGATAGGGAGGCTGGGTATGGCCAACTTCTGTGCGAAATTTGGAACGCCTGTGACGGGGCAATTCTGCGTAAAGTGCGGCGGAGACACAAGCCAATCGACGACGGGAGAATGTTCATGAGAGCTACCGCTCGTCTTGCTGGCTTCGTGGCGGTGTCCATCTTGGGCTGCGTGTGTACAGTCAGAGGCGGAACAAAACTGCTCACTACGGACCCATTGACGGGCCTTCCTCTCCATCCCGCCACAGATTCCCGTCTTCACCTGGGCAATGAACCTACGCGGTTGCCGGAATCGCAAGTCTGTAAGAGCAAAATGCAGTTCGATTTCTACTCGATTTACGACTCCAAAGTGCGTGCAACGCTCGCTTGGTATGATGCTCACCTGCCAGGGTTCAAGAAGACGCACGCTTTTGCTGCCAACCGTTCGCAAGACACCTACTACAAGACCGATGGCACTGTGCTTGTTTCCGTCACCGGTAGCCCAGGCAAAGAAGGAGAGGACATGGACACCTATTCGGTGTCGTATGCTTACGTTCAGCCTGGACTAGACGAAAAGACGATCGTTGCCCTCAACCAACACAGAGTTGTTTGCCCGTGATTGATCCGTCTTTGCGACCTCGCTTTTCTCGACAATGTAAGTTTTGACTCATTGTTTCTCGCGGGCTTGCCGGGCGCAAAGCTGAGACACGGCGGCCATTCCTTGAGGTCCCGGCGATTGTTGACTGAGTGACGGGCATACCGCAAGGGACTTCTTCCTGTATTATTTGCTCGTCGCCGACCCATCAGAAGTCGGACCATCGCGGCCACATCGCAACGTGGATCATGCTACCGTCGCACTGATGCTTTACACACAACAGTTCCGGGAGCAAAATCGGTCGGACCCAATTTCGGTTTGAAGATTGCAAATGTGACCATTCGCTGCCCAGTTTGTGGAACTCAGAACCTCGAATCGATCGCAGAGTGCCAACGGTGTGGCGCAAGGTTCGCTGCATCTCCAACCATGTCGATTTCGCCTGATGACTTAGCCCAAGGGGACTTGCGTTCAGCAGTAGACGGTGTTTCCGCCCATGAGCCTTCAGAGTTCAACTTCGCTCCCGGCAGCATGGTCGCTGACCGCTACCGCGTGGTGTCGTTGCTCGGGCGCGGAGGCATGGGCGAAGTTTACGGCGCGGATGATCTTAAGCTGGGCCAGCGCGTCGCACTCAAATTCCTACCGAGGGACCGTGGGAAAAACACAAGTTGGCGAGATCAGTTCTATGCCGAAGTGCGCATGGCGCGGCAGGTTTCCCATCCCAACGTCTGTCGCGTATACGACGTCGGGGAGAGTGATGGCAGGCTCTTTCTCTCCATGGAGTTTGTTGACGGCGAAGATCTGGCATCACTGCTGCGAAGGATCGGCCGCCTGCCCGACGACAAAGCCGTCGAGATTGCGCAGCAACTGTGTGCCGGCCTGGCTGCCGCTCACCACAGTGGAGTGCTGCATCGTGACCTGAAGCCCTCAAATGTGATGATCGATGGCAAGGGCCGCGCTCGCGTTACGGATTTCGGGCTTGCGATCGCCACGTCAGATGCGGATCAGCAAACCGGCCCCGCAGGCACACCCGGATATCTTGCGCCAGAATTACTCGCCGGCGCTGCGCCCTCCGTCCAGAGTGACGTGTATGCGCTCGGCTTGGTTCTGTACGAATTGTTTACCGGGAAAAAGGCATTTGATGCTTCCAGCCTGGCCGAGTTTCACCGCAAGCAAACGGAAACCAATCCAACGCCGCCCTCGAGCGTCGTCAAGAACTTTGATCCGGTGGTGGAGCGAGCCATCCTGCGTTGTCTGGATCGCGACCCAGCACAGCGGCCACTCTCGGCATTAAGTGTGGCTGCTTCTCTCCCGGGCGGCGATCCGCTCGCGTCGGCGCTGGCGGCCGGAGAAACTCCTTCACCGGAGATGGTGGCAGCTGCTGGACCTCAGGGCTCGCTGCGGCCGGCAGTTGCCTGGGCTTGCCTCTTGGGCGCTCTCATTCTGATCCTGAGCGCATCCATGCTTCTGGCGCCCCGAAACATGGACTGGGGTCTTGCACCCATGAACAAGTCTCCGGAAGTGCTCGCAGACCGGGCTCAGGACCTGGCCCAGAAACTTGGTTATTCCGTCGCCGTGGATCGCGCGTTCTGGGTCGCTTCAGACAAAGATTACCTCCGCTACGCAGCTCGCACCTCCTTGAGCAAGGATTGGAAACGTACTCCTGCTGGCCATGCATGGCCGTCCCCGGTCAGCTTCTGGTACCGGCAGAGTCCACATTGGATGATGCCGGGCGCTCAGAGCCCGAACGGCCCGCCAAGGGTAACTGTATTGAATCCGTCTTATGAAACTTCAGGCATGGTCGCCCTCAGGCTGGATATGCAAGGAAATCTCCTCTTTCTGCGCGGCGTTCCGCCGCAAGTCGAGAGCGTAAAATCGAGCCGTGATCTGGACTGGGGCTTACTTTTCGCCGAGGCCGGACTCGACAAGTCTCAGTTTGTTCCCGCCAGCCCGAAATGGGCTCCGCCCGATTCCTTCGATGTCCGCGCCGACTGGGAAGGTCATCTCCCGGATCGCCCCAGCCTTCTCATCCACGTAACTGCCGCCGCCTACCACGGAGTGCCGGTCTACTTCCAACTGATCGCTCCCTGGGATCAGCCATGGCGAGGAGATCCTTCCAGTCAATCCCGCATGCCCGCCGCGTCTGGGATTCTTCTTTCGACGGCGTGGCCACTATTGATGGCTGGTTATCTTCTCATTGCCGGGTTTTTTGCGCGCAGGAACGTTCGTCGGGGTCGTGGAGACACGAAGGGAGCTTTGCGTCTGGCAGGCTTTGCGATCCTCGCGAATTGCGTCTATGGCTTCTGCGTCTATCACTACGTCCCGCAGGCGGAGTACATTTCGGTCCAATTTATCCTGCTTGGAGCTCCCCTGCTCTTTGCGTTGCTCGCATGGCTGGGATATATGGCGGTGGAGCCCTATGCGCGGCAAAGCTGGCCGAGGCTGATGGTTTCCTGGCAGCGTCTTCTGAACGGACGCCTTCGCGATCCACTGGTCGGACGCGATGTGCTGTTAGGCATTGTGGCTGGTTCGGCTATGGGGACCATCTTCCTGGCTGCCGGGACTTTTTCGCACCTCTCGGCAGCGTCCCCTGTGGACGGTTATTTCGGTCAAGGGGTCCTGCCGTCTATCGGCCACTGCTTCCTACTACTTTTTGCCGCATCCTTCTACGCTCTTTTCTACTTTGCCCTCCTGTCCGTCATGACTGGCCTGTTGCGGCGGCCAAGATTAGGACTGGTGGCAATTGCAGTCATTATGCTCCTGCTGAATGCGCAGAACACCGCACTCGATTTTGCGCTCACGGTTCTGTTCGTGCTCGTATTCCTGGGAGTGCTGGTTAGAGTTGGGCTCATTGCAGCGGCCGCCTTCTTCTTCATCTTACTAACCCTCGGCACCTCCCCGCCGCTGAGTCTGGACCAGTGGTATGCCGGACGCGCCGTGATCGCACTACTGGCTCCGCTCACTCTGCTTTTCTGGGGCTTTTATGCCTCGCTGGGAGGACAGCCGGTTCTTGGTAGTGCTCTCAAAGAGAAATAAATGGGGCAAACGATAAGCAGGGCAAACCCAAATGGATTCTGCCCTTGAAAGAAACTTAGTCGTCGAATTGTCTCAGGTGACGGGCAAGTCTCACCGCAGAGAAACGACACTAGCGGTGCGGCGGCGATAGGGACGCGGGATTGCCCCGAGGATGGCGAAGTATTGGCGGTCTGCCTCGCGCGAGCCGCCCCGACTTGTCGCAAAATGAGTTTCGAAAATGAACTGTACGCGTCTCATTGACCGAGAAAAGTCCCATCCGTAAGATGAGTCAACCTGAAGGCGTGGGAGCTCCTGATGATTGGCCAGACCATCTCGCACTACCGCGTTCTGGAAAAACTGGGCGGCGGAGGCATGGGCGTGGTCTACAAGGCCGAGGACATGCGACTTCACCGCTTCGTCGCGCTCAAGTTTTTGCCTGACGAAGTGGCCGGAGATGCGCAGTCGCTAGCACGATTCAGACGTGAAGCTCAGGCTGCCTCAGCCCTCAACCATCCCAACATCTGTACGATCCATGACATCGGCGAAGAGAATGGCCATGCCTTCATCGCAATGGAGTTCCTCGAAGGCGTGACCCTGAAACACCGGATCGGCGGGCGTTCGATGGAAATCGACGAGATTCTGCGGCTGGGTATCGAAATTGCGGACGCACTCGATGCGGCTCATGCTGCCGGAATCGTGCACCGCGATATCAAGCCAGCCAACATCTTTATCACCAAGCGAGATCATGCGAAGGTGCTCGACTTCGGGCTCGCAAAGGTGAAGACCGATCAGGTCGAATCTTCTCAACTCGCCGGACTACAGGCGACCGCCGAAGGCAGCAACCAGCACCTCACTAGTCCGGGTACTACGCTGGGCACGGTCGCGTACATGTCGCCCGAACAGGCACTGGGGAAGGAATTGGACCATCGCAGCGATCTCTTCTCATTCGGTGCTGTGCTCTATGAAATGTCGACGGGAACGCTGCCGTTCCGCGGCGAGAGCTCGGCTGCGATCTTCGACGCAATTCTTCACAAATCCCCGGTCCCGCCGGTTCGCTTGAATCCCGATCTGCCTATCCGATTGGAAGAAGTTACGAACAAAGCGCTCGAAAAAGATCGCAATCTACGCTATCAGCACGCCGCCGAATTGGAGACGGATCTGCAACGCATCAAGCGCGATCTGGATTCAAGTGGACGTCCGTTCGCTTCCAACAACGAATCCGTCCCCGTGCTTAACGCATCCGCAGGGCAATTGTCCGGCGCCGCGAACTCGGTCGTTGACCTTTCGACGTCTCCCGCCGGATCGTCCTCTGCGGTTGCCGCCATCCGGCGGCACAAGACCGCGACCGGGGCCGCTCTGCTCGCCGGCTTGCTGATCTCGGCCGCTGCGGTTTACGGCGTATACACCCTTTTGCGACGCCCAGCCGCCGCTCCTTTCCAGAGTTTTTCTATCACTCAGTTAACCAATACTGGCAAAGTGCAGAACGCCGCTATTTCACCCGATGGCAGGTTTCTGCTCAGCGTGCAGTTGGACAATGGCAACGAGAGCCTGTGGCTGCGAAACATTCCTACCGGAAGTAATACACAAGTGGTCCCGGCGTCCGGGGAATCGTTCGCATCGCTGGTCTTCTCTCCCGACGGCAACTCCTTCTATTTCCGAGAGACCGGTGGCGGCGGCGCAGCGGCGTTTAATCTTTTCCGGGCTCCGCTTCTCGGAGGTTCGCCCACGGTCCTTGCCAAGGACGTGGACGGAGGCCCGATATTTTCACCGGACGGCAAGCGCATCGTATATTCTCGCTACAACGACCCCGAGTTGAACAAATGGCGATTGCTGGAAGCCGACTCCGACGGCGGGAACGAGAGAGTGCTGTATGTTGAACCTGCGCAGGGCGGTCCGAGCGCCGAGCTCTCCTGGTCGCCCGATGGCAAACGCGTGGCGATTTCGACGCTGACTACGAATAGCAAATCTCTTAGCCAGATTCGATTTTTTAACTTCGCTCGTGGGAGCTTGGAACCTTTCGTCGCGCCCCCCGACAAAATCATTCTGGGCAATGCATGGGCACCGGATGGACGAGGAATCTTTGTCAATTACGTGCCCCGCGGGGAGCATCTGTCGATCCAAGCTCAGATCGGCCTGTTCTCCTATCCTGACGGAAAGTTTCGGCCCGTTACCAACGATCTGACAGATCACAGCTCGCTATCGCTCTCAGCCGATGGCCACACGCTGGCAATGGTGCAGAAGGAGACGTCCACCCAGATCGTCCTCATGCCGCCCACCGGTACAGCGTCCCTTACGCCCGTGCCTGGCATCGCAGCCCGAGAAACCCTTCCGAGCTTTTCCTGGACTGGGGATGGGCAATTACTCATCTCACACGGTGATCGCTTGGTCCGGCAGCACACCGATGGCACCCACGCGGTGACCATTCTGAGCGATCCGGCGGCCTGGATCAGCGATTCCATATCGTGCGACAACGACCGCTGGGTTGCTTTGAACTGGATGGTTCACGGCGAGGGAG
>JASLEQ010000743.1 GCA_030151135.1 Candidatus Sulfotelmatobacter sp.
CTGGGCTGGAGCGCCATGTATGTTCTTCTGGCTGGCGCTTTTGCGATCATTCTGCTGCACTGGCAGGGGCATCAGGCCAGCCTGGAATTTATTACTGGCTATGTTCTGGAGCTGTCTCTAAGTGTCGACAATCTCTTCATATTTCTCCTGATCTTCAATTACTTCGCAGTCCCTGAAGCCCAGCAGCACCGGGTATTGTTCTGGGGAATCATGGGCGCGCTGATTCTGCGCGGACTCTTTATCGGGGCTGGAGTGGGGCTCATTAACCGTTTCCACTGGCTGCTCTATCTGTTCGGAGCGTTGCTGGTGTACAGCGGGTGCCGGCTGTTCCTTTCGGGTGACCGTCGAGTCGATCCCGAAAAAAATGTTGTGGTCAGAATGGCGCGGCGGCTGATCCCGATCACCGGGGACTATAAGGGAGGCAAATTCTTCGTTCGGATCGCGGAAGAACAAGGCCGCCTTTACGCCACTCCGCTGTTAATCGTACTGCTCGTCATCGAGACCACGGATGTATTGTTCGCAGTTGACTCGATTCCCGCTATTCTTGCGATCACGCTGAAGGCTTTCATTGTTTACACGTCCAACGTGTTCGCGATTCTGGGACTGCGATCGTTGTATTTTGCCGTCGCGGGACTGATGAAGGTTTTCCGATTTCTCCATTACGGTCTGGCGGTGATTTTAGTGTTTGTCGGAGTAAAGATGGTGCTTCAGGATCATTTTGAGATCCCTGTCACGCTGACGCTGGCCATTGTCGGAACGGTGTTGCTGGGAGCTATCGGCACTTCGCTGGCGTTTCCCCCAAAGCCAGAAGACAAGTCCTAAACGAAAACGACTTTATCGTTTCGGATTACGGAATGCTTCAGGAACTTTCTGTCATCGTGATCGGGATAATCGATTCGGTAATGTGCTCCGCGACTCTCTTCGCGAGCCAGCGCCGACCGGGCGGTCAGAAGCGCAGTGAGGTGTAAGTTTGCTGCTTCATGCGAACGCCTCGTGCTTGGTCGGGCTAGTTTCGGGCCCATGTCTTCCAGTGCCTTGACTGCTTTCTGCATGCCGGTGCGGATTCGCACTACTCCAACTTCACTCCACATCAGGTCCTGAATTTGTCCGATCGTCTCTTCGAGCCCGACGTCGACGGGGCCATTTGAGTAGGCGGCCTCTCGGGGGGCGGGATGTTGTGGAGAAACGCCTTGGACGGAACTCATCGCTTTCCCGGCTCTCGCTCCGTAGACCAGCGACTCGAGCAGGGAATTGCTGGGCATGCGATTGGCGCCGTGCACCCCGTTCGAAGCTACTTCTCCGGCGGCGTAGAGTCCGGCAACACTGGTTTTGCCGTCCAGGTCTGTACGAATTCCTCCAACGCCAAAATGAGCCGCCGGCCGTACCGGAAGCAGGTCCTCGGTGAGATCGATGTTGTAGGCCATGCAGGTTTCATGGACGCGCGAAAAACGTTTCTGGATCGTCGAAGCGTTCATGTGCGTAGCATCGACGTACACGAACGGATCCTTCGCCCGGCTCACTTCCATTTCGTGCACAATCGCGCGCGCAGTGACTGCTCCGGGAGCGCGCTCTCCAAGCGGATGGTACTTCGCCATGAACCGATCCAATTCGAGGTTCCGCAGATACGCCCCTTCCGAGCGCAGGCGTTCGTCCAAAAGGAACCGCGGTACTTTCTTCATGTAAAGCGCGGTGGGATAAAACTGAACAAATTCAAGATCGCCCAGTTCCGCGCCGCACCGATACGCCAGGGCAATCCCGTCACCGGTAGCGGCATCTGGATTTGTCGTGTTCCGGTAGATCTGTCCGATGCCACCGGTTGTGAGCAGAACGGCGGAGCACGAGACCTCCTGCCGTGCACCCTTTTCATCAAGCACTGCGACGCCAAACATCCGTCCAGAATCGGCTCGAAGGTCCGTCACAAAGGTACGGGGCGCAATCGAGATGTTCTTGAGGGCCTGCGCTTGCTTCCAGAGTACGCGCAGGATTTCCCTGCCGGTCGACGCTCCTTTGGAATGCAGGACGCGAGTTTTGGTGTGAGAATTCTCCGGCTCAAATACCAGCTTGCTTCCGCCGTCCCACGTGATTAATTCCTCAATACACTGGGCACCCTCTTCTATCAGGATCTTTACCGCGGCCGGATTGCAAAGACCATCACCGGACGTGAGCGTATCCTGCAGGTGCAAGTTCACATCGTCTTCATCGCTCAGCCATAGTGCTTCGCTCTTCGAGTTGGCTGCCTGAAGGGTGGGAATGTCTCTCTTGTTGACGATCAGTACACGTCCGGCCTGCGCTAATTCCATAGCCGCGCGCAGTCCGGCCACTCCTGCGCCGACCACCACAAAATCGGTTTGAGCCGGCAGACCCTGCATAACCGGGACATACTACCACCGGGCCAGACGCATTCACACCAAGCCTTACGCTATGATGGGAGCGCAATGCCGCAAGCGACCATTCATGTTCTTCCCCGCCCATACCAGGCGTGGATTGAAAACGGGCTGCTCAGCCGCGCTGGATCCATCCTGTCCGATCTGCTGCCGAAAGCCAGCCGTGTGTTCGTCGTAACCGTGCCTCCCGTCCGCAGGCGCTGGGGTTCAAAATTCCTGGCTTCTCTGAAATCCAGCGGATTTGACGCTCAGGTCATCATGATGCCGGATGGCGAACCTTCGAAACGCCTGGCGAATGTGGAAAAAATGGCGGAGAAGCTCGCGAAGCTGGGTGCCGACCGTCGAGCGGTGATCATTGCTTTAGGTGGTGGGGTGACCGGGGACGTCGCAGGTTTACTCGCTTCGCTCTACATGCGTGGCGTAGAACTCGTTCAGGTTCCAACCACGGTCCTGGCCCAGGTCGATGCCTCCGTTGGCGGAAAGACTGGCGTGAACCTGATCGCCGGCAAAAATCTGGTCGGTACCTTCTACCATCCCCGCGTTGTCCTCATCGATCCCACCGTACTCAAAACGCTTCCCGAACGCGAATTCCGGTCGGGACTCTATGAAGCTCTGAAGTGCGGCATTATCGGTAACGTTGAACTGTTCATTCGTTTTGAGCAGAACCGCGCGCGCATTCTGAAACGGGATATGACGGAGTTGGAATGGGTAATCGCACAGTCTGTGAAATTCAAGGCAGAGGTGGTATCCGCAGATGAGCACGAGGGTGGCCTGCGGAGAGTGCTGAACCTTGGCCATACGATCGGCCATGCCCTGGAAGCTGAAACCAATTACCGCGGGTTCCTGCACGGGGAAGCGGTCGCGTGGGGCATGGTGGCGGCGACCAATATCGCGTTGAGCGTAGGTCGTACCGACAGCGTGACAGCCGGAAGGATCACCGATTCCGTGCTGAGTTTGGGCCGCCTGCCGGAAGTGAATGTCAACGCCAAGAAAATTCTGGCCCGGCTACAGTCTGACAAGAAGACGCAGAATGGGGTAGTGCACTTCATCCTGCCGCGTGAGATTGGAAAAGTCGAAGTAGCCAGCGACGTTCCGGAAAGTGCCATTCTTGACTCAGTAGAGGAACTGCGTCGCCTTTCCCGCGGTGGCTGGGTCTGGAGCAAATAAGTTTATGCCGGAAACTGCAGATCAATACATCAGCCGAATTCTTGGCTACGTCGAAGGCCAGGACGCACTGAAGGTGCAGCGCACCACGGTTTCGCGCCTGCGAAGCGCCATTAGGGGGCTAACCGCTGCGCAGCTAAAATGGCGCCCGCAGCCCGCCCGATGGTCGATTGCCGAGATCCTGGCCCATCTTGCCGACGCAGAAATCGTGGCCAGTTGGCGGATGCGATCGGTCATTGGCGAGAACGGCGTCACCATTCAGCCCTTCGATCAAGATGCCTGGGCTTCGGTCTTCAAGTATCAGAATCGCGATGCTCGCCGATCTTTAGAGCTATTCCGGATGTTGCGGGAGAATAACCTCGCCATGCTGAAAGAAATATCGAAAGAAACCTGGGACAACTACGGCATGCACCTTGAACGCGGCAAAGAATCCATCGCCCACCTTACTCGCATGTTCGCCGGACACGATACGAATCACGTTCTGCAGGTGGAAGGCATCGCCAAGCAACTGAAAAAGGCGAAGACGAAGAAACGGCGGTAGTCCAACTCAGACCGTGCCGGAAAGCAAATTCCCAGTCATTGGTGCGGCGCCCGAGGGCGCAACCGACCGCGATTCAGCCGCGCGGGCGGTGCGCGAGATGTTTACTTCCATCGCACCGCGCTACGATTTTCTTAACCATGTCCTGTCGATGAATGTGGACCGCATCTGGTGGCGCAGGGCATCGCGCACGTTTCGGCACATTCTGATGCGATCGGATGCCCGGGTTTTGGATCTTTGCTGCGGCACTGGCGATATGACATTCGCTCTCTTTCGGCAGGCAAAAGAAAATGCTCCATATATCGCAGGTGCGGATTTCTCGCACGCGATGTTGGAGCGAGCCGCCGCTAAATCCGGAGCGAGAAATGGTCGCGTCCCGGTTTGGATCGAGGCCGATGCCCTGAACTTGCCCTTCCCTGATGGATATTTCGATCTCGTGACTTCGGCGTTCGGTTTCCGCAATCTGGCCGACTATGACGCGGGCCTGCGAGAGATATCCCGCGTTCTCCGGCCCGGAGCGGAATGTGGAATTCTCGACTTTGGCGAGCCGAAAGGAGCGATGGGCGCGCTCTACCGTTTTTACTTCAAGGAAGTTCTGCCTCGAATCGGCACCATGATCTCAGGCATCCGGGGACCGTATGCGTACCTCCCGGCTTCGGTCGAGCGATTTCCCGCGCCGGAAGAAATGTTGCAGCGCATGAAAAGGGCCGGCTTCGCTCAGGCCCAGTGGACTCCATATACGTTCGGAATTGCCGGGCTCTATCGCGGGAAGAAATAATCAGCGCAATGGATGGCACGCCTAGCTTGAGTTGCGAAATAACTGGCTTAGGCTCTGGATGTCGGACGCCGGAACGTCGCCGACCACGTAGTAGCGCAGACCATTCTTGCTCCATGTCTCGAAGGTGAACGACAACGCAGAGACCGGTTGCGGGTCGCGGTTTGTGTCTCCCGTTTCGCGCTCCTGAAAAATAAAGACAGACAACTGGTGCTGTCGCAATCGATAGATCAACTGTGCCCCAGGACTCTGCGCCAGATAGGCGAGGCGACCGCCAACCAGGCTGAAGTTGGTGCCTTGCAATTCGGGCAGATTGAATGAGAACGGGATTTTGCCTTCGAACCAGGGCTTGACGGTGTGCCGATCCGTGGAAACGACGTCGACGGGAGTAGCGCTGGCAAGAGTCGCGACGTGAAGATCTGCGATTTCTCCGAAGGCCCGCGACCGTTTGGCATTTTCTCGATTCATCAGAAATAGCAGAGAGAGTGAAATGATCAGCACGAGGGCAGCCGGTGCGATGACAAGCTTCCATGCCCAGGGTTTCCCTTGGACGGAAGACTTCCCCAGGGACTGCTCGACTTGCCGGCGGAAATCAGCTGTCGGCTGATAAGCTCTCCCCGCGATTGAGACAGCTCGCTTCAGCTGTACGCGTTGTAACGCGTCAGCC
Source organism: Candidatus Sulfotelmatobacter sp. (assembly GCA_030151135.1). The sequence goes on from JASLEQ010000743.1 coordinate 5,529, forward strand.
GCGCAGCTACCACACTGCGGCAGGTGCTGTGCCAGCTTGCGAGCTTCCACGTCGGGCAGCTCTCCGTCAGCGTATGCATCCAGCTTGTCGCGCCAAGACTCACACGCCATGGGCTACTCCCTCGGACCTCTTAAGAACATGGCCCCGCAGTGCTTTACGGGCACGATGCAATCGAGACATCACGGTGCCAATCGGGACAGCGAGCACCTGCGCGATCTCTTCGTAGCTCATCTCTTCCACATCGCACAGCAGCAGGATCTCGCGGGCTGCGACC
>JASLEQ010000048.1 GCA_030151135.1 Candidatus Sulfotelmatobacter sp.
GAGAGCGTTCCTCGCAGATGGATAAGAGTGCATCGGAACGGACGACGAATTGCCGACTGATGGTGCGGGCTTTGAAAGGAAGCTAGGCAATTGGCAACAGGGCTTAGACTCCGATCTCGACTAGCGGGCGTAACGAGCCAAGCCAAGGTTCGTAGCGTCGCCAGCGCGCGACCGAAGTTTCATAGATAGGCTGCCGGGTCTGCCATTTGCTGGGAGTTTTCACTGCCCTCGGGTTGCATTCGGGGCGTAAGCAAGCATCATCCCACGCCAGGCCGCACGCAGCGATGATCCGCCTGATTGCTGGTTCGGGCGCGCGGGTAAGGTCTTCGTAGTCGACCTCGATGAAGCGTGCAGACGGAAGCACCCTGCGCCAATGGTCGATGAGACGTTGGTAATCGCGGAAATACGCTACCAGTTCGGCGCCTCCCGTCGGAAAGGCTAGGGTGGGATGAAAGTGGGTCTGATGAATGGAGAGCGCCGTGTCCACCGATGCACGCCGGCAATGAATGAAAGTTGCGCGCGGAAGCGCCATGTGGATCAGACCGGCCCACAAAAAATTGAATGGCATCTTGTCGGTCACTCGCTTCGCCGTGGGAGCGATGGCCTGCAACATGGAGACATATTCAGCCGCCGCGTTTTTGAGGAACTGTCCATCCTCTGGGGCAGAGGCAGAGCGATGCCACTGCCCGCCGCGCTCATTCCAGAAATTTAACTCTCCTGCGCCCGCGACCTCCGGATGATTCGAGACGATCTGCTCAACGAGAGTTGTGCCCGACCGTGGCATGCCGATGATTAATACCGGCATTTGATCGCTGCTTCCGGATTCGGTACCGCCTGCGATGAATTCTGACGTGCAGCGAGCGATCATGTGATCGATCTCCGCGGAGAACGCGGCCGAGTTGAATGGAGAGGAAGCGCGCCGCACAGCGTCTGCGGCATCGAAGTGGTGCATCGCCAACGCGTAGTCACCGAGATCATCCGCCGCTTTTCCAATGGCGAGGTGAACGCGTACGCGTTGCACGGATTCCAGGCTCGGGGTGGTGAGAGCCGCCTGCATGTGCTGCAGTAGATCCTGCTCAACTCGTGCGATGGGGCGGCACCGGACCAGATCGTAGTAGCTGCCAGCAAGCATTGGTGCAATCGAGATTGCGCGTTCGAAGCAGGCGCGAGCTTCATCAAAACGACCAAGATCCGAGAGCAGTGTGCCCAACAATTCATAGGCCATTGCATTCGCGGGATCCGCGACGAGCGTCTCTCGCAATACCTTTTCCGCCTCTTGATTGCTGTCCTCGATCAAAAGAGCCCGCGCTCGGCCAAGACGCCCGAAGCTGCTCCGGCCTCCGGTCGCCGCTGCGCGCCGGAAACATCCGATTGCGGCATTGCGATGCCCCAACGTGAATGCCAGAGCGCCGGCGCGAAACCATGCCTCAGTCAGCAACGGGAGCAGCTGGGTTGCGCGGTCGTATGCAGCGCTCGCCGCGGTGATATTGCCTTGCTTCTCAAAAGCGATTCCAAGACGGAAAAAAGCATCACCGTATCGAGGATTGTTTGCTACCGCTTTCTGCAAGGCGGTAATGGCATCGGAGATGCGTCCGACTTCGAGGCAGGCCAGGCCTAGGTCATGATGAATGTTCGAATTCGAGGGATCTATCAAAGCCGCATTGCACAGGGGCGCAATGGCCTCGGCGGGTCGGCCGGCTCTGAGGAATTCAGTGGCTAGTGCAAGCAGTGACAGCGTTTGGGGCGACGTAACTGGATTGGGTGACTGGGACATGCGAGACGCAATCCAGCTTAGGGAACTAGCCGTTCGGTGAGGGAGTGGACCAGGATCAGTGCCGGCCCAAGTTTAGCCATCAGTCCGAATAACACGATGAATGATACCGTAGCGACGTATCGCCAATGAAACGCCCTCGGCGCCGAGGATTTCTGCCATGCCATCAGGCGCTCGACTCGAGTCGTTACAGAACCAGCCGTGTTTACCAGTCCGGTAGCTAAGTCGGGCACAGCCTGACAAGGAAACTGCCTGGCGAGTTTGATCAACGCTGCCGCGAGGTCGAGTGCCTCGACGCGGGTCGACACTGCAGCATCATCCGCCGACAGTTCGGAAGCTTCCCGCCACGCTTCATCCACGCTTGCCATGCCGGGAAAGGGCAGGCAATTGAGGATTGCTTTCTTGAGGTTGTCGCGCGATAGAGAGTGCGCCGTCTCATGCCGGACCGCAGCCCGGAGTTCATCATCGCTTAAAAGTCTGCACGCCGACTCCGAAATCAGCACCCGCGGAGCCCGAATGCCAACCAGCATTAGAGGAGTGACGCTCTGAGACAAAATGACGGCCGGAGTATTTCCTGTTTCCTCAAGACCGATCGTCGTCTTCAAGAAGGCAGTAACGACGCGACGAGTTCGTGCTTCAGCCGCTAGAACGCGGTAGATGCCGGCGCTGATAATCACCAGTGCGCATGCGCCCAGCCCAAATGTGCCAAAGTCCTCATCCAGCGAGTGCCGTTCGAGCATTAAAAAGGATGGCAGCACCAGAAAAAGCGAGACGGCCGCTGACACAACAAACGGACTTATACGAATGGCAAAGAGACTTCGCGCTGCCAAGTGCCGCTGGGCGCGACACAACCGCAACCCGCTCCATAAAATCATGACCAGCAGAGACAAAAAACTGTATAAGATTGCAAAAAATGCCAAGGAAACCATGATTGCACGCAATACAAAAATCAAGGCTTCTCCTTTCTGAGCGAAGCTCGTTGTCGCTCCACAAGAGAATGCAGTTCGTCGAGCAATCGGGCATCCTGAGCACTGACTTCCTGTACCAGGTAAGAGAGGTGTAACGACGCGTTTTGCGACTCCAGCAGACGCCGGATGCCGCCGATGACCTCCGCTCGATCCAATTCTTCCGGGCTGTATCGCGGCGCATAACGGAAAGCCCGACCTTCCGGTACTCTCGTAAGAAGGCCCTTCTTGAAGAGACGGTCCATCGTGGTCATGATCGTGGGATACGTTTGCCAGAGCTTTCCATCACGCACCACCTCCCGTACGGTGGCTGTGCCCATACACGAGACCATCTCCAGCACCTTTTGTTCTAGCGGTCCGAGCTGGGCCCGGAGAGAGGCATCGGAAAAAGAGAGTAGTTCTTCCATGAAGGCGTCAAGTCGTACGCTGCTTTCAGTGCATTCCAAATTTATGGCGACTGAGGCGATTGGTCAATGTAGGTTGCGCAGATTTAACGAGATGTTAACGATGCCGCGTTACTGCAGGACGCGCTTACCGCCAGTAATACTACTCGTGCTAGTAGTATTTCTAATAGTAATTGGTCGCTCCGACGGTTTTTTCTTATAGTTTAATGTGATGGTCACACAGCATTAATAAAGGTTGCATACGCTTCCATCTCCGTTGCAGAACCAACAGCGCCTTCGACTGGCTCTAGCTGGGGCAACCGGAAATCTAAGCAAAATGATGAGCAGGAGAGTGAATTTATGCGACGGAAACGGAGAGAGTACGACCGCATGACAGCACGCTTGAGACGCTGCCGAATTCTATTTGGATGCCTCTTAGTTGTGCTTGCACTCGCCGGTGCTGGGTTAGCGCAGGTCGACCGCACCGCGTTGGGCGGCACCGTTAGGGATTCAGCAGGTCTGGCGCTCCCCAATGCCAAAGTCGTTGCCGTCGAGGATTCTACTGGCCTCCGTCGTGTGACCGTCAGTTCGAAGAACGGAACCTATGAGATTCCCGAATTGCCCGTTGGCCTTTACACCGTCACGTTTACTCATGACGGTTTCCAATCACAGACATTCGCGGACGTATTACAAGAGTTGGCGAAGACACGGACGCTGGATGTAAGTCTTAAGGTTGGTGGGCCAAATGAGAAGGTCGAAGTTCCCTTACAGCAGGCTCTCCTGGATCAAACGAGCAACTCTCTTGGGACTGCGATCGAGAGCGAACAGGCGCAGGACCTCCCTCTGAATGGCAGGAATTGGGCGAACCTGACGACGCTGGTTCCTGCGGCAATCGACACCGGGGGTAGTAATCAGAGGTCTGTACGCTTTGCGGGACGCGGCCGCGACGATAACAATTTCACCTACGACGGCGTCGATGCCACAAACATCATTAATCAAGCACAACAGCCTTATGTGCGCTTGGCAATTCCGCTGGGCACCATCGAGGAATTTCGCGTCGATCCTTTACTCGCGACCGCTGAAGCCGGCGGGACGGCGGGGGGACAACTCGGCGTCACCTCAAGCTCGGGCACAAACGCATTCCACGGCCGCGTATTTGAGTTTCTCCGGAACAATGCCGTCGATGCGAGACAGCCTATTGATAACTTGAATCCCGAGCAGCCGCCATTTCACTTGAATCAGTTTGGGGGTACATTAGGCGGCCCAATTCTCCGGGATAAGACCTTCTTCTTTATGTCGTATGAAGGATACCGCCAGAATCTGGGCCAGACTTTGCCGGGCTTGGTTCCGAACGATGCCCTTCGCGCGCAGATTCTCGCCACCTCTCCGCAACTCGCGTCAATCGTGAACGGCTTCCCGCATGGCCAAAAACCTTATGACGTCAACACGGATACTTTTGTTGCGGAAGGCAGCCAGATCGTGAGTGAAGATTCAGGGATGTTTCGGATCGACCACCGGTTCACCGAGAAAACGACAGCTTTCGTTCGAGTCAATATCGATGAAGCGCGAAGCAACGTGCCTCTGGCGAGCGGCAGCAACTACCTGGAAGATCGAACGTACGCCACATCCTCACCTGTCAACAGCGTGATCGAAGTGATGCATGTGTTCACGCCGGCGTTGGTCGACGAAGTCAAGTTTGGGTTCAACCGAAGCACGGCGGATAGCACGAACGTGAATACGACGGGTTTGGATTACGCCGTCTCCACCCCATTTACGGCATTGAATAACAACCGCGTCAGCACGGGAGTGGGGAATTCGTTTTCCTGGATTGACAACCTGACTTGGGTGAAGGGCAAGCACGTCATCAAAGCGGGCGCCGAAGTGCGCCGCGTCCAGATGAACCAGGGAAGCACGGCAAATGGAAAGATCTCATTTCCTACAATCGATGCGCTCATCAACGATCAGGTCAGCAGTGCCAGTCTGACCTCCACCCAACCCGTCATGGGCCTTCGCAAGACGCAGGTATATGGGTACATTCAGGATGAGTACAAGTTGCGCTCGAACCTGACACTCAATCTGGGCGCACGGTACAGTTTTTTCGGAATCTTTCACGAAGAGGATGGACGCTCAGATCCCTTTGATTTTGCCACCTGCGGACCGCAGGGATTCTGCGGCGTCGGAGCAAGCTTTGGTCAGCCGAACTACGCTGATATCGATCCCCGCGTCGCCTTTGCCTGGGCTCCGGGCAAGTTCGATTCCAAGACTGTAATTCGCGGCGGATTGGGCATCTACCATGAAGATGGTCAGCTCGACGACCAGAATCTCCCGAATTCCAACGTTGTTCTACGCTACTCCCTATCGAACAAGTCACAACCGGACCTGAGCTTTCCGATCGATCCCTTTCTGGCGAATACGACGGGTATCATCTCTCCGCGCGCGCAGGATCGCCGCCGTAAAGATACTTACGTCACTCAATGGGGATTGTCTCTCCAGCAGGCTCTCCCCGACCAAATCGTCGGAACAATCTCTTATGTAGGAAGCAAGGGCACACATCTCCTGACCCTCTCGGAAGTAAATGTAATAGACCCTCTGACCGGATTGCGGCCCTACCCAGCTTTCGGTCAAGTCGACTGGCGGGGCACCGAGAACAACAGTAGCTACCAAGGGTTGTCGGTCGCCGTGAAGCGCTCTTTCGCTCACGGGGTCTTGTTTGCCGCCAATTACATGTGGTCGCACGAAATCGATGATGGTTCGAACGGCAGTGGTGATGGAGATTCGCTGGTGGCGCAGAATGTAGGCTGCATGGCGTGTGAGCGAGCCAGCGGTGCATTCGACGCGCGTCATGTCTTCAATTTCAATGCCGTTTACGAGCTTCCTTTCGGACAGGGCAAAACATACTTAAATCGACCGGGAGCAATGCGCACGGTTTTCGGTTCGTGGGAAGTCAGTTCGTTGATGACTGCCCGCACAGGATTTCCGGTGAACGTCACGATGGACCGGAGTTCTGCCGATACTCCAGACGGCAACACGAATAACCAACGTCCTGATCTGGTTCCTGGAGTTTCGCTGACGCCCGTTGGAGGTCAATCGATTGCCGATTGGATCAATCCAGCAGCATTCGCTACTCCTGCTCCGGGAACGTGGGGAAATGCGCCGCGTAATCTCCTCCGCGCACCCGGCGCGTGGCAGGTCGATGCCGGTGTGTCCAAGCGTCTGCTGCTTACGGAAAAACTACAACTCCAGTTTCGCACCGACATATTCAACATTTTCAATCATCCACAGTATGGGTTACCAAACTCAGACGTTTCAGCTGAGGGCTTCGGCCAGATCGCTTCGACCATAAATATTGGTCCCGTTGGGACTGGAACGGCGCGGCAGTTGCAGTTTGCGCTGCGGTTGGCATTCTAGGGAAGTTGACTCCGTCCGCGTCTCGCAAACTCTACAATCGTTGGCCAGGTTAGCCAACCGAATTCCTACAATAGCGAGAGTCCGGCCCCCCTTCAACTCCCACAGATGAAAGCCCACGCACTCGCAATATCGTGAGGCGTGGGCCGAAGAAATGTGAGTGGTCGAACCCTACTGATTCATCACATACATCAACAGGTGTGGCACGCCGGTGTTATTTCCGAGCGGGACAATGTCACCCACTTTGCGGTTGGTGTAATCTCCCACAACATCGGACCCCGCAAGGCTGCTGGTTGGGAATTCCTGCTTCGCCACTCCCAGAACGTTATTGTTCTCGTCTTTGGTGAAATAGATCGCGAGATAGTAATCATTCATGGGCGAGAGAGACATCTGCAAGGTATCGAGACCGACGATGCATGGAGCGTAAGCAGCGATGGTTGACCCGCACGTTTCCGTCAGGCCGATGCTGGGATTCGGAGCGCCATTGAGTGTAACGGGAGTGACTGCGGTGATCACTCGCTGTCCACGCGCGGTCGTGTATACAACCATATTGGCGATGTCGGCGCTCATGCCCGCCGTGAACCCCAAATAGAAACGTGTCGTAGGAGTGGACGCCATCAGGGAACTGCCGGAGATGCGGTTAATGGCCGTCCAATTCGACCAACCGAAATTGCTGATGACCGGGCCGACGCCGGCGACAAGGTTCTGGGGATTCTGGGCGGAGGCAGAAGTGCTGAAACAGGCGAGACACAGAGTAATGGTCACACTGATAGCTGCGAGTGTATTGCGGATACTCATGATTCTCCTTGGTTGCTCCCGGAAGAGAGCTGGGACATTGGTCCGGAATGGATTCGTTCGAATCGTCCGGCGTGCAATAGCATACCGGATAACAAAATTCCAGTCAGCATAATCTGTAATTATTGAATGGGACGTTACACTCTGATGAAAATTAGGATAACGGCGACAATCAACGCGTCCCGGTTACCCCGGCCAAGGACGAGGGAGGCAGCTTGCGGGGGCGCTATTTTCGGAGTGCAAAATGGAGCTTAAGCTTTCTCATATATGCAGAGATACTTCATCTCGGCCTTGATCGGTTCAGTTTTTCTCGCCACCTTGGCGTATCAGTCGTTTGCAGCCCATTTTATTGACGGGCAGTCAGACTTCCGGTCGTTTTATGCCGCCTGATACATTATTCGTACCGGCCACTCTTACCGGTTGTACGACTACGATTTTCAGCATGACATTCAGGAAAATACCGTAGGCGGAAACTTAATCCTTCCATTTCTTCATCCGCCGCACGAGGCTCTGCTCTTCGTGCCGTTTTCTTGCTTATCCTACCGGAAGGCATACGTACTTTTCGCGATCCTGAATCTGGGTTTATTAGCCCTTATCTACCGATTGCTCCGACCGACTATCCGATCGAACCTTCGGGAGTGGCTACCCTTTGCGATATTCGCGACATTTCTTCCCGTTGCTGCCACGATTCTGGAAGGTCAGGACTCCATCATCTTTCTGGTATTTTTGGCTCTTTCGACTCTTTACCTCGACCGGAATGATCTGGTGGCCGGGGGGCTGGTCGGTCTTTGTTTATTCAGGTTTGAATTGGCTTTGCCGATCGCCTTGTTGTTTCTGATCTGGAGGAGGTGGAGATTTGTTCTGGGTTTTGCCGTCACCGGCCTTGCTTCAGGTTTGGCGTCGTTGGCGACTGTTGGCTGGAATGGGATCCGTCAATATGCCCAGACCTTAATCGCCATAAGCCTTCATCTCTCTTCGCATAGGGAGATGGTCAAACTCGGAGTCTATCCCGTCGGCATGGCGAATGTTCGTGGCTTGGCATATGGTCTGTTCAGCAATGTTTCTCCGATATCGCTTTTAGTGATCACAGCCCTGTTGTCGTTAGCGGTGATCGCGCTCGCCGCAAAGTCACCGCATCGAACCCTGGCTACGGCAGTAACCGCGGCGATCTTGGTCAGTTACCACTCCATGAACCATGACCTCGTCGTTCTTTTAATTCCAATCTTTCAAGCTCTGAATTCCAATGAGCGCGCCGTCCGTGTTTGTGGAGTCCTGATCTTGGCAGCGCCGTTCATCTTCATTCTGGCGTTACCTTATCAATATCTCACCAGCGTTCCGATTCTTGCGCTGCTGGTCCTTTGGTCCGCTCCACACTCGAGCGCTCCAAGAGAGGAAGTCTCTCAAGCATCCCCAGTATGACTTGGCCTCGCGTCCGCAATGAGTCGGTGTACTTTTCGCCTCCGATAGCTACTGCCGCCGGTATAGCGGATAGATATATTCGATCACCCGCCTGGGGTTCATTTCGTCCCCCATTACAGCGCGGTCAATAACAGGTTAATGTCGGCGGGCCGCCGCGCAGGCCGTGTATACCAACACCATCGTGATCGGTGGCGCGACTAGAACGAGAACTCGAAGTATGGTTCGAATAGCTGCCAACGACATCCCAGTCGTCAATGAAATGATGTCGTCGCCTGCGGCGCAGAAAAGCACCAGCAGGAACACAAAAACGCCACAGCCGAGAGCCGTGTTGAAAGGCTGCTGATGAGGCAGCCGCAGAACATTGTGGTCTTTGCTATCGAGAGAGAAAAGTTGTTCGAGAAACGGATATGCATAGAGAAGAACAAAGAGCATGAGCGGCATCAGCACCGCGGGAAAGAAAACTTCCGGAACCAGATAGCGTCCGACGTGGAGATTGACGCCCGGGAATAGCCGCATCGCGCCTTCTACCCAGCCAAGGTACCAGTCCGGTTGAGCGCCCGGCAGCGCCGCAATCGGATCGAATGGCCCATACATCCAAACGGGATCGATCTGCGCCAGTCCGCCGAGAATTGCAATGAAGCCAAACAGCAGGAAGAACAACCCAAGCGATTTGAGGGCGTAAGCGGGCCACAGGCGAGAACCGACGATTGTTCTGTCGGTGCGACGCGGTCCCGGGTAATTAGTGTGCAACTGTCTCCATATTATGGCTACGTGCAGCAGCATGAGACCGGCAAGAATGGCGGGCACTAAGAAGATATGCAAGCTGTAGAACCGCGGCAGCGTGATGGCCGCAGGCACTGTGCTACCCAGGAAGAGAAAAGCCAGCCACTGCCCGATCACAGGTACGGAAAGCAGAATGGAATATGCGATACGCAACCCCGCTCCGGAGAGAAGATCGCCTGCGATGGAATAGCCCAGATAACCGTTGACCAGCGCGAAAATCAAAAGTGTCAAACCGATGATCCAATTGATTTCTCGAGGGCGTCGATAGGCAGCCGTGAAAAAAATCCGCGCGAGGTGCACGACGATGGCAGCAACGAAAATCAGTGCCGCCCAGTGATGCATCTGGCGTATCAACAAGCCTGCGCGCACGTCGAAGCTGATGTGAACCACCGATTGGAAATCTGCCCCTGCCTTCACTCCACTGAGCGGATGATACGAGCCATGGTAGGGCAACAACTCCGACCCCGACGTATAAAACATCGCAAGAAACGTACCGGTGATAACGAGAATAACGAAAGAGTAGAGCGCGATCTCTCCCAACATGAATGACCAGTGATCGGGGAAAACGTGATTGAGCGCTCTGCGGAAAAATCCCGCAAGCCGCAACCGGCGGTCCAGCGAATCTGCAACTCTCCATGCCAGCCAATCGATCATGGCATCTCCCAAAAACCCGGGCCTGGAGGTTCGGTGAAACCGCCTCCCGCGCGCAAAGTCCCGTCAGCATCGGCATAGAGAGGCAACTGAGGCAATGGCCGCGCTGCTGGACCTCCAGTCGGTTGGGCAGCTTTGAGCACATCGAAAGTCGATTGATGACAAGGACACATCAATTGGCAGGTTGTGGCCTCGAACATTCCCACCGAACACCCCGCATGCGTACACACACGCGAGTACGCGAGATAGCCCATGGGCGCCCAACTGCCGCGTTCCTTCGGCAGTTGCAAATCCTCGGGACGCACGCGGACTAATACCGTTTGAGCTTTTTCGTCGCCGATGCTACCCTCGGGAAAAACAATCATGACGTTTCCGGGCTGCAGCGCATTGATCGTTACAACACCGTTGTCAGGAGTTCTTAGAGCGTCGCCGCGTTTCCAAACCGTGCTGAAGAGGGAAGGACCGGGCGGCCGTCCCAAAGAGCGGATAATGGAAACGATCATGGCGGCGACCATCCCGGTTGCCGTAAGAGCGATCCATTTCAGAAGCCCCCGACGGTGAAAATCGGGTTCGGCATAAAATTCTTTTTCCGCGGCAATACGGTCTTCGACACTCGAGTGGTGCTCTTCCCGCGGTTCAGTCGCTTCCTTTGCCGGCATAAGCCGGTGCGCATAGAGCACCAGTGCGACGCCCAATGCACCGAAGCAGACTGCGAGAGTAACGCCCAACAGCAGATTTTCAGCATTTGTCCAGTAGACGAACAAAAATCCGATGCCCGCCAATACCGCGATGAGAAATGATGTTAAGACCAGAGTTGATCCGCCTCGCTCATGACTTTGCACATCGCCGCGTGGATCGAGTTTTCGATCGTTCGCGCGTTCGGACGCTTCGGGAACTGGCAGAGTTGCGGCTGAGGACTCATCAATCAAACTTCGTTTGCCGAAGAAGGTCGCAACGACGGTATCAGTTAAGGCCTTGAGGGTTTCCCATGCCAAAAGTAAACCAACGATGGCGCGGTTTCTGGTTTGAGCGTCGCCGTTCCTTTGACGATCTCGCTTCTGTTTGTCGAGGTCCGGATCGCGCTGTGCGCTCATCCTCTTCCCCCTTTCTCGATCCATGCCGTGCTCAAAACGATGATGAAGACGACGACCCATGCGACGAACCCCTCAGCTACCGGTCCGTACCACCCCAGGGAATTGCCGCCGGGACTCGGCGGATGCTCGACAAACTGAACGTAGTCCACAATGGAGGCCATTTGCTGATCGCTCAGCACGGATGTTGGAAAAGCCGGCATGGGTCCGGGCCCGGAACGAATTGCGCCAGCGATCATGGCGGGAGATTTACCTGCGAGCGAGGGGGCGTTGATTCCCGTAAAAACGAGAGCGCCACCGGTCGCGGCTGTCTGGTGACAAGGTGCGCAGTATTCACGGAAGAGAACTCCACCTTGACTCAGGTTGCCGCCGGTTATTGGAATCACAGCTAGCTCGTGTGTAACGTAATCAGCGACAGCGCGCATTTCCTCTACCGATAGGACATAGGCGAAGCTGGGCATGTGACTCGGGCCCACTTCCATGGCAGTCATGGCCAGACCGCTATCGTGCTCGGCTTGTAGCGAGGGGCCGGCGAATGTGATCACTGCATTCACGCCCTCGCCTCGCGGTCCATGGCAGCTCGCACAACGCTGCGAAAAGATTTTTTCGCCGCTCGGAGGCGAGACGCTTTGTGTGTCTTGGGAAAATGCAAATGGGATAGCAATGACAGTCAAGACGGCGGCGCGAAAAACCGAAGAGATGAACATCGAGCGTAGTCCGCAGCGGTAAGAGCTGAGAAAGACTCCTCGCGGAGATCCGATCTGTTTCTTCTGCCCTGCCGGGTTCATGCCTGCGCAAACCGCCGCGTTACGCCGACTCGAGCGCCAGCAATATCAAAGTCTTCGTACAGAATTACTCTGCTGCTGAGAGGAAATTCACAGACGCGCACGTCTGCCAATATCCCCTCTGAAATCAGGATGGTTAGTTGAAAGTGGAGCAATCCATAGTTGCCGCCCCTACCATTCGGAAGGCACAGCTCCGGCTTGCTATAGCAACTCTGACTTGAACGCGCCGCGGCAACTCCCTACATTCTGTTGCACATCTATAGAGCCGCATCGATACACAGTGAAGCGGATCATCCGGATCACCGGTTCAACTTTTCTCCTGGAGCTTCAGTGAGCACGGCGGTTCAGCAACGCCTTCTTGATCTTTGGGAGTCTCCGAAAACTCTCTACGGCGCCCTCGCCACGGTCGACCACAAGACGATCGGCAAGCGCTACATCATTACTGCAATGGCCTTCCTGATTATCGGAGGGATCGAAGCTCTATTGATTCGCCTGCAACTGGCGCGTCCGCAGCAGAACCTGATGGGTCCGGAAATGTACGACCAGATGTTCACGATGCACGGGATCACGATGATCTTCTGGTATGCGCAGCCGGTTTTGTCGGGGCTGGCAGTTTTCATCGTCCCGCTGATGATCGGAGCCCGGGACATGGCGTTCCCTCGCTTCAATGCCTTTACTTATTGGGCGTACCTGTTTTCAGGAATCCTTTTGTACGCCAGTCCTTTCATCGGACAATCACCGAACGGCGGCTGGTTTGCCTACGTTCCTTATACCAACCTGAAGTACTCGCCA
>JASLEQ010000064.1 GCA_030151135.1 Candidatus Sulfotelmatobacter sp.
GAGAGCGTGTAGCGCTGGGCGTGGCGGCGATCGTCGGTGACGGCTTCGTCGCGGCCCGTGAACGAAACCGGCTGGAACGACAAAAAGCTGATCGTCTTTGGCTTGTCGAGCGCGAACTTGATGATGCGTCCGACCTGCTCGTTATTAATTCCGTTCACGATCGTGATGACCGGTACAATCTCGCATCCTGCCTTGTGCAGGTTCTCGATCGCCTTCAGCTTCACGTCGAACAGGTTGCCAACGGCGCGGTGCGCGTTCGCCGCGTTCCCGATTCCATCGAACTGCAGGTACGCGTAGCGCATGCCCGCCTCGACAGCCTGCTGCGCGAATTCCAGGCTCTTCGCGAACTCGATGCCGTTGGTCGCTGCCTGCACGGAGTTGTATCCAACCTTGCGGGCATAGCGAACCGCGTCGAGGAAGTACGGTGACAACGTCGGCTCGCCACCAGAGAACTGCACCGACATCTGCCGGCGCGGCTTGATGGTGATCGCGTTGTCGAGCATCGTCTTGATTTCTTCCCACGTCAGTTCGTGAACGAATCCGACCTGGTTCGCGTCCATGAAGCAGGGATCGCACATCATGTTGCAGCGATTCGTCAGGTCAATCGTCAGCACCGATCCGCGGCCGTATTTCACCGTCGACGATCCATGATGATGCAGGTGCTCATCATTGTGCGCCTTGATGTCGCGGCCCGGGAATACATCTTCCAGGTGCTGCGAAAATTCTTTGTCGATCGACATCACATCTTCGAAGTGACCGTGCTTCGGGCAATCCTTCACCATCAGAATCTTGCCGTCGCGCTCGATGATGGTCGCCTTGATCTCGCCGACTTTCTCGTTCATCAACACTTCATGCGGCAGATGTCCGTCCAGAATCTGCTGGCGAATCTCCGGTACGCACTTCGGGCACAGCGAATCGGTCGTTCGAGGCCAGCCTAGCGGCGGCTTCGACTTCTCATACGATTTGAGCAGAGGCTTGTCCGACCACTTCGGGGTGGGCGATGGATTGGGATTGATACGGTTAATGCGATCGAATACCGCCCACGTGCCTTTGGCTGCGAGTACGGCTGCCTTTTCTACGTACTTGATCGGCTTGTGCATGAGTGCTTTTTAGCTCCTAGCTTCTGGCTTCTAGCTTTTGGCCAACCTTCCGGCCTTCGAGCTCTTCATTCAGATAACACAGCCGTCTCGACGACTAGTGCCATCCCCTGCTCAAAACTCTGGCCTCGCCGTGGATGAACATGTTAGAGCCCCATCCAACTGCGGAACCCTGAAAAGTGACTCGATCCCACTTTGGGATCACATACCCCACTCGACTTCTCCTAGGTTTCTGGCTATTTACATCCTATTGCCCTGCAAAGAATTGCGCATCGAGAACCCAATGAACGGTGCAAAATCGAGGTTTAGCGGGGATTGGAAGGATTGAGCGGGTCTAAGTAATTGAAAGTAAAGGGATAGCTGTATATCTGGAATACCCGGTGCCGTCATCGGAGCAACGAGGAGGATCCCGCGACTCTGCGCGCTACAGCGGGCGAGTCAAGCCGTTCCCACGATGGTTGCAGCCAACTTCATGAACTCTAGTGGCCAGCGTCTCGGAGTTCCATGGAGAAAAGGAACGTGACTGCCACGCCTGGAGCGGCGATTCGATGCTCCCCAACCGGGCAGCTGATGCGACGGCGGGGAGGAGCTGATGTGTTTACGGAGCGGCGATCCGACGGCCGGTTTCGTCTTCAGCCGATTCCAAGGACTCGTGCTGGATGCGCCTGCCTGACATAAGGCCGATGGAAATAGCGAGATCGCGCGCTCGCTGCAATTCGCCTTTAGCCGCGGTCTCGCCGGCCTGGAAGTATCCCAGGATCGAATGGTAGATGGCGCGATCAAAAAATTGATTCAACAGTCCAAACAATTCCATCTCCCCGTGAAGCGCGATGATGTTATCGGCAAAGGACTCATGGCGGAGAAAGCGAAAAAGGTGATCGCGGGAAAGCATCAGGGCCCAGACGAATTGATGAAGCCCTATTCCTTCCGAAGCGCGCCTTGCGGCTACGTTCTGGAAACGGGTCGCAACATCGCGCTCGGTTTTTTGCAGTAGCCACTCGCCAAGGTGACGGTAGACTTCACTGGCAGCAAGTTGCAGATCGGCGGATTGGATCTTTCTGAAATCCGAAGTGCGTTCTGAATTCTGGATTTGTTCAGTCAACCCTCTAGACAAGGACTCGGAGTGCGCCTCAATGAGACGCACCAACTTCATTCCCAGCATCCGCCATTACCCCCAGACCTATTCATAGAGATGAGAGCGGCGCGTCAATGGATGCACAAACCAGGCCAAATATGTCGTCTTACGATACAACAAGTCGAGCATGAGCAGCCCTGTGGAGTAAAAAAGGCGGAACCCGGAGGTCCCGCCATGTGTTGGGTAATGGGGAATGCTTTTACAGATATTGTAGAGCCTGTGTACGGTTCTCACGGAAAACTTCGAATTCTTGTCGTGATCCAGTCCCATATTGGGAACGGCGTACTTAGGGATAGCTACTCGATTTGTTCTAGGACGTGAAGAATCCACGTCGCGCCATTATCGAGATATGGGGCGAACCAGGCGGCGAGAATGACAAGGGTTTGTCTCTCCGCTTACAATTCTTGAAGAGTCCCGCCGAAGGAACAGGATCCCTTTTTCCCTCTCATCGACGCAACATGACGCTTGAAATCAAAAATTGAGCAACGCAGATTGAGCAAATCAGAGGCTAAGTCGTTGATCGTAATTCCACGGCGGCATTTTATCCGCTTGGTGTCGATCTTGTTAATGAGCCTGATCTCTACCGAGGGATGGGCAGCCCAACCGGATGTAAAAACAATCGCTGCAAATGTGGATAACCATTACAACCATCTGCGGTCGCTAGAGGCACATTTTACGGAGGTGTACCGCGGCTCGGGCATGGACCGGACTGAGACCGGAACGCTATGGCTCAAAAAACCTGGCAAGATGCGCTGGGAGTACCGTTCTCCAAAGGAGAAGCTCTTCGTGAGCAACGGGAGAGATGCGTGGTTTTACGTTCCCGATGATAAGCAGGCTCGTAGGGAATCGGCCAGGAGACTGGACGATATTCGATCGCCGCTTGCGTTTTTGCTAGGCAAGACAAAGCTGGAGAAGGAGTTACGAGGATTGTCCATGGCGCCAGACGTACCGGCCTTATCCGCGGGTGATGTGGTGCTACGTGGAGTCCCGACGGTTTTAGGCGATCAGGTGAGCGAAATTGTGCTGGAGATTACTCCGCAGAACCGGATTTTGCGGCTGATCGTCCAGGGGGTGGATGGGTCGTCGACGGATTACCGGTTTGCGGATCAAAAGGAAGATCTCGCGGTTTCCGACGGGCAATTCGACTTCAAAGCGCCCGCAGGGACCGAGGTAGTGGAGGGTGGTTTGGGGAATTGAGTTTCCCCACGTGGAAGGACGTCTCGATGCAGCGCAACTCATTTTCTTTTAATAGGTTACTAGCGGTACAGTTGCTGGAATTCAAATGCAAGATCGTAGGGTCGGGTGAGTTAGCG
>JASLEQ010000083.1 GCA_030151135.1 Candidatus Sulfotelmatobacter sp.
GTCTCTTCCAGCGATTTCTTCCAGCTCGCGGCGGTCTGATGAGGGAGGCCGGCAATCAGGTCGATATTGATGTTCGAAATCCCTGCCGCGCGCAAAAGGGCAATGTCGTCGAAAACCGTATCTCGCTTATGCAAGCGGCCAATCGAGGCAGCCTCACGATCAATAAAGGATTGCACCCCCAGGCTCATGCGGTTCACTCCGCAGCTCAGCAAGGTTTCAATCAATTCGGGGCTGAGTGTGCCAGGAGCGCATTCGACGGTGACTTCAGCATCATCGGAGACGGCAAACTCGGAGTGAACTGCGGCAAATATACGCTTCAGGTGATCCGGATCGAGGAGCGTCGGAGTTCCGCCACCGAGATAAATGGAATCGACTAAACTTGCCAACTTGCCGCCCATTTCCACAGCGATCTGCTGTGAATGGCGAATGTCCGCACAGACTCGGTCGACGTAGCTCGCGAATACCATCTTGGAAAACACATCGGAGGCAAAGTTGCAATAGCTGCACTTTGTGCGACAGAACGGGACTGAAATGTAGATTCCCAGGCTCACTTGTTCTTCAATTATCCCAAACCTTTTCCATCCTCGGAGCTACTCCGGCCATCTATTTGGGGTACCCTGTTGGAAGCGTCTCTTGACGCGATCTGCCCGTTCGTCCGGCACGTACTCGCAACTCATGGCCCAGGAAGAAGAAATATCAGGCAAAGCCTACGACAGCCGGTTGATGCGCCGGCTGCTGACTTACCTGCACCCCTATGGTTGGCAGGTGACGGTCGCGATCACTTCGATCATTTTGAAGTCGATTGCCGACGTGCTCGGGCCTTACCTGATCAAAGTAGCGGTCGACAGGTATTTGGCCCCGACGCATGTGGCGACGAGGGGCCTATGGCGGTGGCTCAGTCCGCGCCCGCTGACGGGGATCGCACAAATTTCGTCCATCTATTTCGGCCTTCTTCTGCTGAGCTTTGTACTCGAGTTCCTCCAGACCTATTTCATGCAATGGACAGGCCAGCAGGTCATGTTCGACTTGCGGAGCCAGATTTTTCGTCACCTGCAGCGCATGCATGTTGCGTTTTATGACAGGAATCCGGTAGGGCGCCTGGTCACGCGGGTGACGACCGATGTCGACGCACTGAACGAGATGTTTACTTCTGGCGTGGTCTCGATTTTCGAGGATGTCTTCGTGCTCGCCGGAATTGTGGGAATCATGCTGTGGATGAACTGGAAGCTGGCGTTGATCACATTTGCCGTGCTGCCATTCATCGTGGTGGCGACCAAGATTTTCCGAGATAAAGTGCGGGATTCCTACCGCAGGATCCGTGTTGCAATCGCAAGGATCAACTCATATTTGCAGGAACATGTCAGCGGCATGATGGTGCTGCAACTCTTCAATCGCGAGCAAAAGGCCTATAAGCGATTCTCGGAAATCAACCACAGCCACATGGACGCGTTCAAAGACGCGATCCTCGCGTACGCGGTCTATTATCCGGTTGTCGACTTATTCTCATCAATCGCGATTGCTTGTGTCATCTGGTGGGGTGGGCAGGACATTATTCGCCAGGCTTCCGTCGGAGTGCACGTCGCCACCGTCACCGCATCGCTGGGCGTGCTCATTGCGTTTATCCAGTATGCTTTTCGCTTTTTCCGCCCAATTATGGATTTCAGCGAGAAGTACAACATTCTGCAATCGGCGATGGCGGCCAGCGAGCGAATTTTCAAGCTGGTTGATACTCCGGTTGAAGTCACATCGCCGCTGGAGACGAAGCAGCCGGATGGGTCCGGGCGCATTGAATTCGCCCACGTGTGGTTTTCATATCGCGACCTGCCTGCTCAAGACACCGCCGACCAGGGCAAAGAATCCACGGGAGAAGGTCCTTCGGGCCATTCACGGCATGGTAAGCCCGCGGACAATGGGAGTTCACCTTCCCCGAGGACGGAGTCGACCGGTGGCGTTGAGCAAGGCGGGGGGCAGCCAGAATGGGTGCTTCGGGACGTTAATTTTGCTATTGAGCCCGGAGAGACGGTCGCGGTGGTTGGTCATACGGGCGCCGGAAAGACGACTTTGATTTCGCTTTTGATGCGCTTTTACGATGTGCAGAGAGGTGCAGTACGAATCGACGGGGTCGACGTCAAAGACATGCATCTTGCGGACCTGCGTTCGCGATTTGGCGTCGTCCTGCAAGACCCATTTCTATTTACGGGCACAATCGGAGGCAATATCCGGCTGGGGACGAAGCGAATTCAGGACGCGGACGTGCAACAAGCGGCTGAAGACGTCAACCTTGCGGATTTCATTCGGGCGTTGCCGAAAGGTTTCGAGGAAGAAGTTCGTGAGCGCGGGTCAACGCTGTCCACTGGACAGAAACAACTTATTTCTTTTGCACGTGCACTAGCGCACGATCCGAAAATATTGATCCTTGACGAAGCTACGTCGAGTGTAGATACCGAGACCGAGTTTCGAGTCCGCGAGGCGCTCAGCCGTCTGGTTGAAGGCAGGACGTCGTTAATCATTGCGCATCGGCTGTCAACGATCCAGCGCGCCGACAAAATCATCGTGATGCACAAAGGGCAGGTGCGCGAGATGGGAACGCACCAGGAACTGCTTGCTCAGCGCGGCATCTACTACAAGCTATATGAACTGCAGTACAAGGATCAGGAAGTTGCAATCGG
>JASLEQ010000123.1 GCA_030151135.1 Candidatus Sulfotelmatobacter sp.
TCGAGAAAGACGGCAGGAAGCTCATTGCGCAAGCCGACCGCAACGGCTACTTCTATGTCATCGATCGCGCTAACGGAAAGCTGATCTCGGCGACTCCGTACGGAAAGACAACGTGGAGCGATTCCAAAGACGCCGAGGGCCGGCCCGTCGCCAACAGGAACGCCTCACCCACGCTCGAAGGACACACCGTCTGCCCCGGCGCGCTCGGCACCACCAACTACATGCCGCCGGCTTACAACCCGCAAACCGGGTTGTTCTACGTGACCGCGCGCGATCAGTGCGACATCTTCAGCACCGCGCCCCAGCCTTACGAACCCGGCCACGCTTTTTACGGCAGCGCCTACTTCCCCTCGGAAGAAGCCGAACCATACCTCGGATTTCTCAAAGCCATCGATCCCGTTACCGGAGAGATAAAGCAGAAATTTCAGCACACATCGCCGACCTGGTCGGGCGTTCTCTCCACCGCCGGCGGCCTGGTGTTCAGTGGCGACGCCGAAGGAAACTTCATCGCCTTCGATGCCGCATCGCTCAAGCCGCTCTGGCACTTCCAAATGGGAGGCGCCGTCTACGCCGGCCCCATGGCATTCGCCGTTGACGGAAAGCAATACGTTGCCATCGCCGCCGGCAGCGCAATCTATGCATTCGCATTACCTTGATGGAACGCAAGCCTTGCTTTGCTTGGCGTCCGTGCCCATTCGACATCGGTCGCGCATGCGCGCATCCGTCTACATCAATCGCTCACCTGTTGCTTATCGCGGTACTCCAAAATCCCCGATTGACGCCGCATTCCGTTTCGTTTTATTCTGCGCTTACACCGGAAAGGAGGTGGTCTGATGACAAGTTCTGATGGCAGTAGTAGAGGTACAAAAAGACCAGGTGAGGTGGCTGAGACTTAGAGCTGGTTGCTCTAAGCGGGGCTTTGAGAGCGGAATTCGCAAGGACCGCATTCGAGGCTACAGCCCGCGTACTTACGGTGAGTAAGGTTTGTATCCGCCTGACGCAGGTCGGTCAGGAGCCCGGAGTTGCCGAAGAGGCCACGTAGAGTGACCACCTCTTGGTCAATCCACAACAGTCCACCGGACGGCCCGCAGCGCAAGCTGTGGGCCGTTTGTATTTAGAAGCAACTTCTTGAACCCCCGCCCTCACTTCCGCCCCACTACCACAATCATGAAGCTGTCGGGCTTGGCTTTCGGACGCTCGCCCGCCTTCGCCTCCTCAAACTCCGCCGTTGGCAAGTAAATCTTGTGCGTCGTGGTGTCCACATCCATCGTCCTCGCACCTAAAGCGGTGGTCACCGTCTGCGTCACGTCCCACTTCCCGTCCTTTTCTTGCACAACCGTGAGATGGCCATCGCGGCAACTTGCGAATGCCTGCTGCCCGTCCCACCGTGTCGCATCCACTCCCGCCCCAATCGGCAAATCGGCAACAATCTTTCCGTCATCCGTGCTCATGACGATCATCTTCTGCGGCTTGCGGCATCCGATGAATAGCCGGTGGTTCTTTGCATCGATCGACAATCCCACCGGAGTTCCGCCCGGAGCGACCGGCCAATGGGCCAGCACTTTGCGCGACTTCAGGTCCACCACCGCAACCTGGTCCTTGTCTTCCAGATTCACATACGCCTTGCCGGTTCCGTCTGCAGCCAGAAATTCCGGCTTGCCGCCAAGATCAATCGACTCGATCGACGCCGACTTCGGATCCGCGTCCGCCTTGAGCACAACCAGCGCTCCCGCATCGCCCGCGCCCGAGAGCACCAGCCCGGTCGACTTGTCATAAATAATTCCGTCGGTATCGTCTTTCGAAGCCACGGTTCCCAGCACCGCATTGGTCTTCAAATCGAAGATCACAATCGCGCCCGCGCCGTCACTGATGAATCCGCGGCCAACCTCGGTAGCCAGCGCGACTCCGTGATTGTGCTTCTGTCCCGGAACGTCGGCGATGATCTTCCCCGAATCCGCGTCAATCACCATCGTATGGGTGCTCCGCGGAACATACAGCCGATGACTCTGCGCATCCACCGTGATGTAGTCGTACCCGCCTTCTCCCCCAACATGAAACGTGTTTTCTACGGCCCACTCGCCTTGCGCGACGGCTCGGCCCCCAAGCACAACACAAACCAGCGCGATCACCAATAACGAAAATAGCTTTCGTAAAGACATGAGGCATCCTTTCGATCTCCAACCAAAATAAGCTCGAAGATCACAGCCCCATCACTGTAGACCTCGAATATGAAAGAAACCTGAAGACCGGCGCTCAAGTAGTGTGCCGGTCGAGACCCGGTGCATAATCGACAAAAATGCGATTCTTCGCGGTGCTCACCCACCGAAAGTCATCCAAGTGTCTGGCATCCCCCGCCAAGTTGTGAGATCCGCATCGCGAATTCGCGATTTTCAACAATTGACCCGCAATCGGAGTAGACTCGGATCACTTGGTTTTCGAATGCCCCTGCAGAAAATCACGGAACCTGAAATCCTCAGTGGATGGAAGGACATTGCGAATTACATGGGACGCGGAGTTCGTACCGTCCAGCGCTACGAGCGCGAACTGGGATTGCCCATCCGCCGTCCCGCCGGAAAAGTCAGCGGGTCCGTAATTGCCACAAAAGTTGAGATTGACGCCTGGATCACTGCGGCCCCTCTTCGCAAGAAATTCACCGTGTCTTTTCCTGCCCCGGACAATACGGAGCTGATCAAGGAATTCCGCCAGCAGGTTGCCGAGTTGCACCGGCTGCGCGTGGAAGCCGCGCAATCGCGAGCCGACATGAGCGCCCCGCGGAAAGCTTTGCGGGAATCAATTCGATTGCTCCGGCAAACGCTTCGTCTCTCGAAAGAAATAAACAGTCATCTCCAGGGCCGGGGGCGGGCAGAAGTCCTCATCTTCGATTCCAAAAGAAGAGTGGGCTAATTCCAGCCGCCGCGCGAACATCCACTCGCTCTCTCCACCGGGCGTCGTGATCACCACTCCATCAAGAATAGCGGCGGATTCAACCGTAACCGTTAAAGCGGACTGAATGCACGGACGGCCGCAAGGGCCGAGCCCTTCGCCGTCTGTTGACGCGCCCAATCAATTTTCTTTTCTCCACTGAGTTCCGTGGGATAAAGTATCAACCGCTGGTATCGCTGTGGAAGAAGATCGCCGTTCCGTCCAGAGCATTGGACGAGAACGCTGGTGGGCCAGGGGGTTCCGGCGCAACCCTTACGCGTATTCAGGCGTCGAAATAACTTTTCGGAGCGAAACATGGCTGGTCAAATTGCCCCCTTCCTCAGCGAGAACCTGAGACTTGGCGATCATGTGGCTTTTTTCTTCAAAACCAACGCGGAACGGCTCGCGTTCGTCATTCCATACATGGTCCGTGGCATCGAAGACCGTGAACGCTGCGTTTATATCGCTCATGAAAATACTCTGACAGAAATTCGCAAGGAGTTCCGGGAGGCGGGCATTGATGTGGACGCAGCAGCCGCTAGCGGAGCCCTTAGCATCGTTACCACCCACGATACCTATCTCCGCCATGGGATTTTTGAGCCGGAGAGAATGATCGCCGATCTCGACCGGGACGTCCGGTTCGCGCTTCAGATGGGCTTCTCCGGCCTACGCGTCACCGGAGAAATGTCATGGGCTCTGGATCTGCCCTACGCTCTGAGCCGCCTCTGCGAATATGAACGGGAATTGTGCCGCCGCTGGCCCTCACAGCTGGGTGGGCTCTGCCAATACAATGAATCGCTCTTTACACCTCAAGTGGTCGATAAAATGGCGGGCTGTCATTGCGTCGCCGTGCGCGACGGAAGCATTAACCGCCAGCATGTTCACCATTAGCAGTCGGCTTCGTTGGGGTTTTCCACAGAAATAATTCCGTCTGTGTGACGGATGACCTTTACTGAGAAATCCAGAAAGCGAACAATGATCAAGGCGCCCAGAACGCCAGAAGCCTTCTTTGACAATCGTGGGAAGCTGAGAACACCAGTAAAGACCAGTCGGACAGAGACTCGCGGGGACATCTTGCTAAGTTAATTGTTTTCAATATTTTACATATAAGTTATTTAGAATCAAATATTTGAAGGCCGCACTACAGTCGGCGCTTAACTAAACAATTGAAAATAAATAACTTGTTCGACACTCCTATATTTATTTTTTCATCACTATCTGCCCAAAACACACTGTAAGTGCTTTATTTTGAATATTTTGCCTACAAGTCCTTTGTCCTGAATATTTTAGCGCCCATCGCCGGGACCGATAACCCACAAACTGCTGAAACTGCTGCACTTCCCAGCACCCCCTATAAAAAAAGTTTTCGGTGGTCTTCATCACCTTTCGCGCCGAAGGCCTGCGGTTTTCATCTGTATATTTGGTGCAATGACCAAGACCCCAGACCATGAACGTGAAAGAATCGCCGACTCCTATGCCAGGCTCTCCGATGGAGAAGTGGAAAAAATTGCGGGCGAGGCTGACGAGTTGACGGATGCGGCCCGCGAGGTGCTGCGGACCGAAATTGCCCGGCGCGGCTTAGGCCTCGAATTGACGGAACGCCCAGCCACTGAGCACCCGGAATTCCGGCAGCCTGTTACATTGCGAAAGTTCAGAGACTTGCCGGAAGCATTGCTGGCGAAGGGCAGCTTGGAATCGGCTGGGATTGAATGCTCGCTGGGCGATGACAACATGGTTCGGCTGGACTGGTTTTACTCCAATGCAATTGGAGGCATTAAATTGCTGGTTCGCCGGGACGACGTGGAAGCCGCCGAGCAAGTGCTGGCAGAGCCGATTCCGGAGCATTTCGAAGTTTCCGACGTCGGAGATTTTGAGCAGCCACGATGTCCTAAGTGCGGCTCGCTCGATGTCAGTTTCCAGGAGTCCGATCCCGCGGCCTATCTGAGCATGGCCGTCAACGTGCCGCTCCCCTTTCGCCGTCCCGCCTGGCGTTGTCGCGCTTGCAACGCCGAATGGGAAGCGGATGAAGCCGCAGGTTCCCCGCTCTCACCGCCCTAGTTTCCCAAAACCTTTGTGAATCACGGCGAGGGTATCTTCGGCGAGATTCAGCGCCGGGAGTTCTGCGCGGCTGAACCAGCGCACTTCGGCAGCATCGCTGGCTGCGACCAGCTCGCCCTCAATTCGCCGGCAGAGAAAATCGACCAGGACGTAGTGATATTGCACGCGCTTGTCGACGTCCCGCAGAACTCGGTCAAAGACCCCGAGCAGCTCGCCGGGTTCGACGATCAGCCCGGTTTCTTCTCGCGCTTCCCGCACGGCGGCTTCCCGGATCATTTCGCCAACTTCGAGTACGCCGCCGGGGATGGACCAGTCACCTTGAATCGGCGGGTGGGCGCGTTTCACCAGCACCACGCGATCGTTCTCGATGATGATCGAGCCTACACCGATAAAGGGACGATCGGGATATTCGCGGGTCATTGTTGGCTGTGAGCTCCGGCCTGCGAGCTACGAGCAAGGATATCCGAGAACCCTCCTGGCTCGTCGCTGGAGGCTGGCCCCTTGCTACAATTTCCCGCGCGTCCAAAAAAACCTGACAACCACAGGGGACGCAGAGGGACACAGAGAAGATATGGCACTTGAAGAATATAAGCGGAAACGGCGCTTTGAAGAAACGCCGGAGCCTCCACCGAAAGTCGAGAAGAAGCGTGGGAACCGCTTCGTGGTGCAGAAACACGAGGCCACGCGGCTGCATTACGACTTTCGATTGGAGATGGAAGGCGTCCTGAAATCGTGGGCCGTGCCGAAAGGACCGTCGCTCGATCCTGCGGACAAGCGGCTAGCGATGCACGTCGAAGATCATCCGGTGTCGTATTTCGACTTCGAAGGGAATATTCCAGACGGCAACTACGGCGCGGGCAGCGTGATGGTTTGGGATGTGGGCACGTGGCAGCCACTTTCGCCGGTTCCGGTGGATGGAAAGTATGTGCCCGGAACGGAAAAAGACGCCGCCGAGATGCTGGCGAAAGGCGACTTGAAATTTCGCCTGAATGGGAAGCGCCTCAAAGGCGATTTTGCGCTGATCAAGATGAAAGGCCGCCGTCCCGGAAGCAAGGGCAACGAGTGGTTGATGATCAAGAAGCACGACGATCAGGTGGTTGAAGGTTATGACGCCGGGGAAATTGATGAGTCGGTGCTCAGCCACCGGAGCATGGATGAGATTTCTGGCGATGCGAGATCGAAGGAGTGGAAAAGCAGCCGTCCGGCGGTTCGTGGAAAGTTAAAAGCTGCGTGGCTGGCGGATGCAGTTGCCAAGCTCGATCAAAAAAAAAAGCAAAGTCAAATCCAAAGTCAAAAGAAAACCCAAGGCGTCGCGGAAAACGCAAAGGTAGATAGGAAAAAAACTGCTTCGACTTCCGCCAAAGCTACCGCTTCCGCCGACATTTCGGGAAACGGAAGTCGGAAGGCGCAGCAATCGTCCGAAGAAAAAAAGTCGACCAGGTCCGCGTCCTCCGCCGTGGTGGTTTCCAATCCGCCAGTTAAGCGGGCCATGCCTACAGCCATTTATCCCATGCTCGCCGAATCGATCGAGAAGCCGTTTGACGATAAAGACTGGTTATTCGAGATCAAGTGGGATGGATACCGCGCGGTGGCGTTCATCGAAGGCGGCAAAATACGGCTGGTTTCGAGAAATCAGAACGAGTTGACAGGGCGGTATCCGGAGTTGAAAGATGTGCCGCAGTTTGTGCAAGCAAAGACTGCCATCCTCGATGGCGAAGTCGTCGCACTCGATAGCGAGGGCCGAGCTTCATTCAGCCTGATGCAGCAGCGGACGGGATTTCGACCAGGCGGGAAGCGGATCGCGGCCAAGGCGGATATCCCGGTCCTGTATTACGCGTTCGATCTCATCTATCTCGATGGATATGACTACCGGCGCGTGAATTTGATAGAGCGGAAGAAAAAACTGCGCGAGATTCTTACGGACGGCGACGGCCTGCGGTATTCCGATCACTACGAGGCGCAGGGCAACGCGCTGTTCGAGATCGCGCGACAAAAAAACCTGGAAGGAATTCTGGCAAAGAGAAGTGCAAGTTGCTATGAAGAGCGACGCAGCCGGGACTGGTTGAAGATCAAGATTCGACATCAGATGGAATGCGTCGTGGGCGGCTACACGAATCCGGAGGGCACACGGGCGCATTTTGGATCGCTGGTGCTGGGCCTGTATGACAAAGACGGACGGCTGATTCATGTGGGGCAAGTCGGAAGCGGCTTTGACCAGAAACTTCTTGGAGAGTTGATCAAAGAACTGAGGAAACGCGAGACCAAAAAGAATCCGTTCGATGGAGACGTTGAGGCTCTTCGGAAGGTGACCTGGATCAAGCCGGAGTTGGTGGCGGAAGTCGAGTATGCCGAGTGGACCGAAGGAGCGAACACAGGAAGCGGCCCGAAGCTGCGGGCGCCTGTTTTTTTAGGGTTGCGCGACGACAAGGATCCGCGCGAGTGCACGCTGGAGCAGGGACGCAGGAGCTAGAATCGCGTTCTACACAACCGCTACTTGATGTCTTTCATGGCCAACAGCGTTCCGTAATCGCGGCCCGTCGAATCAACGGCTCGAGCTACAACGGCGGTGAACGC
>JASLEQ010000021.1 GCA_030151135.1 Candidatus Sulfotelmatobacter sp.
CTAACCAGTTGTTCATCCTCGCGCTAGAGTCCTTCTTCTCACGGCTAAAACGATCTGTGCCCAGCTCCAGGGCCGGGCGATCTATGCCCATGTGGATCGGGGAAGAAGTATAAGAAGTGCCACGGGGTGTGAAATCCGACCGAACGATTACTCGAAACTTGACTCTAGTCGCCTGCCGATGTCGACTCCGTAGAGCTCCGACTTCCTAACTTGTCCCATTTCTTGTCATCCTGAGGCGCGTGTTTTTCGCGCCGAAGGACCTGTGCAACTCGCTGGCAGCATCGATGCTGCCGGCAAGTTGCGTAGGTCCTTCGGCGGGCAGAAAACGCCCTCCTCAGGATGACAATCCGGTGGGGCGCATGTTCGTGAGCTCCGACACGGTCAGTTTCTTGGCTATTCAATCTCTCGTACCCGTCCGCGATTGCGGTGTTTCTGTATCGATTGGCAGCGCGGTTGAAACCCGGCAATTTGATTTCCGCACTTCTACTTGTCCATTTCGCACGCGAGCTTCCATGCAGGGCTGGGGGTGCACAGCGGGCCCGTCGACCACGTGTCCATCGCGAATCGAGAAGCGGGATCCGTGCCATGGGCATTGGATCACATCGCCGTCAAGTGTGCCTTCCGAGAGCGGGCCGCCCAGATGCGAGCAGGTTTCAGCCAGGGCATAGATTTGGCCTCCACGTCGCACCAGCAGAATTGGCGATCCATTATGCTCTGCCCGCTGGGGCTTGCCCTCTTCTAAACTCGATTCCGAAAGCACGGGTGTGAAGTCCTCCGGCAGCTTTTCTGAGGCGGTATGGTCGACTCCAATTTTCTGCCCGTAAACCAGATCGCCTCCGAGATGGGCGGCGGCAACTGAGACCGCGTATCCAAGCGCGGCCAAATTGCGTCCTGTGGTCCGCGCACCTTTCCGTCTCGCCACGAGGGAGCTTCCAAACAGAACCACGCTGGCAACATTCAAGAGACCGTGCACCAAGCCAATCCTGCGAGCCGGCGTATCGATGTCCTGCCAATCCGTTATGCCCGTGGCGGCGGCTCCAACCGCGCCGATAAGTCCGAGAGCGAGCGACGCATCTGCGGCAATCCTGTATTCACGACGCTTGCCCATCGCCTCCAGCGCGTCGAAGGTAATGGTAGCCGTCCAGGCTCCGATTGGAATGTCGGTGAGAATCACGTGAAGGGGATGGCCGATCCAGGTTCCGTGGAGAAAGTTCTTTGCCTCGCGACCGCCCTTAAACTGGAATGCTTTGTGAACGAGATTTTGCAGTCCTTCTTCCGCTGGCTTGAGCCATTCTTGCTGTTCGATTGCACTCGTGATGCCGTCCAGACCCATCGCTGACCTCCATCTCGCAGAATGCGCGAGAGCTTGTGGTCAAGGTTCGATGCGGAGCGGACTGAGCAGGATGTCGTGACTCTCAGAATGACCATGCAAGAGTGGGCATGGGGACACTCACGTAGGGAATCAGCGCTTGATTGCTTTGAACGTCATTTCTGTCGCCGGACTGTTCTGTTCCTGCTTCCATTCAGCAAAGAGCGTAGCGTAATTTTTCGTGATGTATTGTTCGGGACTAACGCCTAATTTTTTCGCAGTTGCGTCGATCCACCGGGGCTTGCCCTCGATCTCGCAGAAATCCCCGATCGGCGTGTGATCGACGACGATCTGGCCCTTGCCGTCGGTCCACTCTTCGCGCATCTTTTCATAGACGAAAGACGGGGAATATCCCAAGGCGCGCAGGATCGCGTCCATCGTTTTGCCATCGGAGATGGCGGTCTCCAACTCCGTGCGGCTGCTGTGGCGCCCGGCCTGGCTCTTGCTTTTGTGTGTCAGCTTCCATGATTTTCCGTATTCGCGCAGGCGCAGCAGTTCTTTTCGATTACGCAAGACTTCGCCCGGCAGATCGTAGAGAGTGTTGACTTCGCGCGTGCGCGGGGTGACCAAACGAAATTTCGCATCGCGCAACTTGCGTTTCAGCGCGCCGATGTTGTCGACGCGGAACTTGATTTCAACTTCTTTCGGTTCCATGACTGGAGTGTATTACGTCCTTGCCGTACCGGCCGCAGACGCTTTGATGGGAAAAGGCACGCCGCCGGTTTGCTGCTCCCAATCGATTTCTTCGACCGGACCCACGACGAAGACCCAACTGATGGTACCCAGCCACGCGATGACAGCGGCGATCGCGAGAGGCAGATAAAACTCGCCGGTGCGGCCGAGCAGGTATCCGGTCAGGACGGGTGCGCAGGCGCCACCCATGTTGCCGATAAAATTCTGCACGCCGGTCCAGCGTCCAGCCACGCGTGGGCCCGCGATGGTTTGAGCGACGGCCCAGGTATTGGTTCCAGCCATTGCCAGCAGCGCGCCGCCCGCTCCCAGAACGGCAACGACGAGCCCGTCCGGAGCTACGGCTGCGCCGAAGAGCGCGGCCCCAATCCCTGTGAGGCCGACCCCGAGCAAGGTCTTGCGCACCACGGTTGCCGAGTGGCCTGCCTTGATCCAGCGATCCGACAGCTTTCCGAACACGAACGCGGAAATCGCGTAGGCGGCAAAAATTATGCCTCCACCTCGTGCCATCCCATTCATCGTGAAATGACGGCTACGGATCAGGTAGCTGGGCAGCCAGGTAACGAGGAGATAAAGAGAATAGTTCACCGAAAATTGCCCGAAGCACGAACCCCAGGCAGAGCGCATGCGAAGGATGTCGAGGATTCGTACTCTCGACCGGGAAGCGGCTCGCGCGGATGCGTGCCGCGAAGGCATCGCGGGAATCCACGGGATCAGCCATAGCAGGCTGCCCATGCCAAGAATGAGAAAAAATGGACGCCAGCCGTAGTGTCCAACGGCCACCCCGCCAACCGACATCCCGAGAGCCGGTCCCATAGCCAGCCCGATCTGCAGGGCGGCATTCGCCCCGCCCCGCTGACTCTCGGTGAAATGGGTAGAAAAGATATTCGAATAAGACGGGAATGCGATCGATTCGCCGATGCCAAGGACGACGCGCGCCATCACGAGCGCGGCAAATCCATGCATGAGGCCGGTCGCGGCCGTGGCTGCGGACCAGAGACAAAAGCCCGCGGCGAAGACCCACTTCACATCGAAGCGGTCGACGAGCCATCCCGCGGGGATTTGTAGAGACGCGTAGACCCAGAAAAACGCGGAAAGCAGGGCTCCAAGTTGCAGGTCGGAAATCTGCAATTCGCTCTTGATCATTTCTGCCGCGATGGAAAGATTGCTGCGGTCGATGTAGCAGAACAGTACCGATACACTCAGCAAGAACAGCACCGCCTTCATGCGGCGCGGAGAAGAGCCTAACGACGGGGAGCGATCGGGCGCCGGTCGGACGGATGCGGTTGCCATGGGCAAAGCCGATTCATTGTACTCTTGGGTTGAAGCGGCAGGATTCGAGTGGTTTCCGGTACCTGCAAAGTTACCGCTAAGGGACCGGAAACATACGCTAGCTGGTCTGGCACGGCGTCCCTATAGGTGCTAGCTGAAAGTTGGCAGTTTTACCAGGTCGTTTTTCGGGACCGACTCAAAATGCCCTCCGGCTTTGCGCCAGGCAGCAACTCCGCCGGTGATCACGAACGTATTGAAGCCTTTTTCGCGCAGTAGATGCGCCACACGGGCGCTGGTGGCTTCGCGCGTTCAAGTACAGTACAGGTAAATATCCTTCTCTTTGGAAAGATTCTTGATCTCTTCATCAAGGTTATTGGGTTCGATACGAATGGATCCGAAAATTCGTTCGGCGCCAATGTCGTAATAGCCATGACTGCGAACGTCGGCGATCTGGATGTGGTCGCCTTCTCCCGCAGCAAGGCGGGCTGCCAGTTCTTCGGCCTTGACGCGCGGAATAACGTCATACGAGCGGTATTCAGCGAACTTCCGCACTCGATAGATGATGTAGACCAGGACCGCCAGGCCGAGAATAATCTCCATCGCGCGGCCCGCGGCATAGAACCCGTTCAGGATGGCGGCGAGTGCATCGCGAAAGATGTATCCAAGCAGTAGATACGTCACCGCGTAGAGTGCCGATCCGGCAAAGTCCAGGCGCAGAAATTGCCCGAACCGCATCTTCATGCTGCCCGCGAGAGGCGCTGCCATGGTGTTGATGCCCGGAATGAATTTGGAGAAGACCAGCGTCATCTTTCCGCGCTTATAGAAGGATTCGGCGGAACGAAGCATGCAGGTCTCGGGATTCATCGACAGCCGGCAAAGAAACGCCAGCAACGCCCAACCGGTATATCGGCCCAACCAGAACTGCCAACTGTCCCCTAGGATGAGCGCGATAAGTGCGGCAACCAGCACCCAGAGGCCTGAAAGCGAATGCGAGGCAATGCCCGCCCCCGCCGCAACGAGGGCGATGGCGGCAGGAAAAGGAAATCCAACGGCCTCGGCGAGCAAGATTCCGAACACGAGGGCGTATCCGTGCCGGCCCAGCAGGGCGAAGAGAACATGCATGCGTTTCTGGAACCCCTTGGATTGCGAGGAGTGCGTTCCTCCTTGGATTCAGAGGAACGCGGAAAGGCTCAGTATAAACAAAAGCCGGGCGTGTCCGATGGAGCGCGCCCGGCGGTTCGAGGAGCGAGTCTCTCAGGAGGACTTTCCTCGACAGGGTGAGCGAGACTGCGGCTTGCACTCGAAGTCTCTCCGGCCCTCAAGCCGGCGCGTCGAAGAAGCAAGGCGCCTTTCGTCCCAAGCTTCGACTGAAGCCGCGTCTCGTTCGTTGATGGCCGGTGCGCCACGGAGAGGACCCGCAGCAACTGCCTTTCTCAGGTGCCGAGGGGAGAAGCGAGGTACAGGATCGTGCCTCACCCGCATGCCAGTGCGTCTCGTTAGCCTCCCGCTGGTGCCGCATATCTGCCATCAACTGGCTGCATTCTGGTCCAGCATCTCTCGAAATTTCCGTGGCGCGGGTCACCTGGGAGGGTGATCAAAATCAAGCGCACCGCGTGCGAAGTTTGTGCCGGCCATCACAAGCGTTCTCTGTCCCAAACATTAGCTTGCGAAGGGCTTCGGTCAGCATTTCTGTTCTCGTAACTCTCAAGTGAGATAGAAATCGGGGTTAGGACGCGACGGGACAATCCGCCAGATTACTTTTCGCGGGCGACCACAAACTCCGGCGCCCAGAGCAGGGCGCGCTTGATTTCGGAGTCGGGGAAGAAGCAAATCGACTTGCAGGCGGATTCAGCGTATTGTGCTGCACGCGATGCGGCGGCCTCCAGCGATCCGTAGCGCTGAAGAATGCCGAGAATATCGGCGTGGGTCACGCCGTTGAAGGCTCGATCCTGGAGAATCTTTTCGACTTTCGCCCGCTCACCCGCGGTGCAGCGCTCGAGCGCGTGGATTACCGCCATCGTTACCTTGCCTTCGCGTAGATCGCTAGCGACCGGCTTGCCGAGCACGTCTTCCGAGGCCGTGAGATCGAGGACGTCATCGACAATCTGGAAGGCCATCCCCAGGTCGTGACCATATTTTCCCAATGCAGCTTCCTCTTGCGGGGACGCTCCCGCGAGAATCGCCCCAAGGCGCATGCAGACCGAAAACAGACAGGCGGTCTTGCGATAGATGAGGTCGAAATGCTCATCAAGCGAGATCATCTTCCCGAGCGTTTCCATCTGCAGGAGCTCGCCCTCGACCATCTGCTGCGTGAGTTCGATGAGTGTGTCAAGAATGCGGAAATTGCGCTCGTGCACAGCGATCTTGAACGCCTGCATATAGAGCCAGTCGCCGGCCAGCACGCACTTCGAATTTCCCCACTGCGTGTTGGCGGCAGGGCGTCCCCGACGAGTCTTGGCTTCGTCGATGATATCGTCGTGAACCAACGTGGCCGTATGGATGATTTCAACTACTGCACCGAGGCGGACCGCGCCGCGTCCTTCATAGTTGAGCAGTTTCGCGGAGAGAAGGAGCAGGGCAGGGCGAATTCGTTTGCCTCCGCCAGCCCGAAGATATTCGCCAATTTCGGTAATGGCACGGACGTTGGAGATCGTGTCGCGCCCGAACTCGTCCTCGAGTGCCACGAGATCGTCCCGCAGGAGATCGAAGACTTCTTTACCGTTGATGGTTGCTGGCGCGCTCATTTAGTACTCAGTACTCAGTACTCGGTACCCAGTTCCAAGCGTTATCGCCGGTTCTGTACGAACTGGGTACTGAGTACCGAGTACTGGGTTTAGTTCGTTCTGTAGTTCGTAAACTGCAAGTCAATTCCGAAATCGTGGCTCTTCAGAAGCTGGATCACATCCTGCAGCGTGTCTCGGTCTTTGCCGCTGATCCGCACCAGGTCGCCCTGGATTGAAGCCTGCGCTTTTTTCTTCGAATCCTTGACCAGCTTCACAATCTCTCGGGCCTTCTCGATGGCGATACCTTGCTGCATCGTGGCCCGGCGTTTCGACGTGCCGCCCGCCGCGGGTTCCACCGGTCCGTAGGTGAACGCTTTGAGCGAAACTCCGCGCTTCACCAGCTTCTGTTGCAGCACATCGTTGACTGCCTTCAGCTTGTATTCGTCGGCCGAGTGCAGCACAATGGCGTCTTTTTCAAGTTCGATATTTGACTTCGAGTCCTTCAGGTCGAAGCGCGTGTGGATCTCCTTCAGCGCCTGCTGGATGGCGTTCGAGACCTCCTGCAGATCGACCTTGCTCACGACATCGAAGCTGTTATCGGGCATATATTTCTATTCTTTCTGAAATAAAAGGAACTATCGTGAGACTAACAGAACTAGTGATTCAGCGGGAAGCGTCTTTGCTTTCAGTGATTTCAGAGATTTTGAAAAAATTGTAGAAATTGCGGGAAGTCTGCTCGCCTGCCTCTTCCATGGACAGGTTACGCAGTTCGCCGATCTTGCGGGCGGTCTCTTTCACGAATGCCGGTTCGTTCCTCTTTCCGCGATGCGGGATCGGGGTGAGATACGGGCAGTCCGTTTCAATGAACATGCGATCAAGCGGAACCTCAAGCGCAGCGTCCCGGATTTGCTGAGCTTTAGGGAAGGTAATGTTGCCGGCGAAAGAAATCATGAAACCCATGTCGAGCGCGCGCTTGGCTTGCGCCCATGTGCCGGTGAAGCAATGAAGAATTCCCCCAATACCTGTGGGGGCCCAATGTTCGTTGATAAGCTGCAAACAGTCGTCCCAGGCATTGTCGCTGTCATCAGAGGGACGACAGTGAATCACAATCGGCTTTTTCGCGACCGCGGCCAGCTCCATTTGTCGAAGGAAGACCTGCCGCTGGGTCTCGCGCGGCGAATGGTCATAGTAGTAGTCGAGCCCGATCTCGCCCCAGGCAATGACTTTGGGGTGTTCCGCCAACCGCTCCATCTCAGAGTAAGCGTGATCCGACGCGAGCCGCGCTTCGTGCGGATGAATGCCGATCGTGGCGTAAATGAACGGATACTGATCGGCGAGCTTGATCCCGGCATCGAGTTCGGGCGGCCCATCCCCATTGCCGATGGCGACCATGGTCGTGACACCGGCCTCACGAGCGCGGGCGATCACCTGCTCGCGATCGGAGTCAAACTGCTTGCCATCGAGATGGGAATGAGAGTCGACGAACATGGGCTGAGCTCGGCTTACAGACGTCTCATTGACGAAAGTTCGGCAAAACTCGATTCCGACTCGAAATACGCGACGAAGACCAATGTGTCGACCGCGTGCCTGTCGAGGCCAAAGTTAGCTGCCTCTTTCGCAAAATCTGTCTTAGAAATAAGTTCCTCGAATTTAGACATGACTTCTGAGCACGATCTACTGGAGTAGTTCGACCAAGGTTCGCCGTCGAGTCGGGCCGTCGCATTCGCCTCCAGCCAATACATCTCATAGATGGTGCTTGGGAAACGAAACTGAAATTGCCCACCGAGGCAAGCGAAGCCCCGCGATCTAGCGCTGGTCAACGACTCGGTGAAAGCTGAAACCGGCCACCCGTATTCGTTGTCTCTCAGCGACGCGCCTTCAGCGATTTCCGGAGGTAATAAGAAATTCAGGTTCATGAGACGCTACTTCAATCGGGCCCCCACGGGGACGTCTTCCAGAAAACTGGCCAGCGCAGGCTTCCCGCCTTCGAGGGAAGCGGCGACAATCATGCCATTCGATTCGTATCCGCGGAGTTTGCGCGGAGCGAGGTTTGCAACGATCACTACCTTGCGCCCAACAAGTGGCTCCGGCGCATACGCCTCGGCAATTCCCGCAAGCACCTGACGGACTTCCGTGCCGATATCGATTTCCAGCCGCAAGAGCTTGTCGGACTTCGGCACGCGTTCGGCTACCTTCACGATTCCAACGCGGAGATCGACTTTCGCGAAGTCGTCAATCGTGATTCTTCCAGAACCATCCGATGACGGAGCACCCGGTACGGCGATCACCGGCGGAGCAGGTATGGCCGCGACTGGCTGCGGATTCTGTGGCTCCTGCACAGGGGCTCCTCTTCCTTCATCTTCCATTTTCTGCATCCTTTCGATAGCGCTCTTGTCGGCACGAGGAAACACCGGCTTCACTTCTCCCAGCCTGGTGCCTAACTTCAACTGTCCCCAAGCCAGCGTATTCAAATCCAGTTTCTTGATGTCGCCCAGCCCCATCTGCTCCCAGATTTTCGCAGTCGCATCTGGAATTACCGGATGCGCCAGTGCCGTAGCGATGCGCAAGGCCTCGGCTGAGGTGTAGAGCACAGTCGCGAGGCGTGCGCGGCTGTCATCGTCCTGCTTTTCGCCCAGGGACCATGGCTCGTTCTCAACGATGTATTTATCGACAGCCGCAACCAATCCCCATGCTGTCTCCAGCGCTCGAGAAAACTGGAACTGATCGAAATACGTGCCGAACTCACGAATCGCCTTGCGCGCAGTCTCGGCCACGGCGTCGTCCGCGGAACTCTTCGCCGCCGCGTGCGACGGGTAGGGCACTTCACCTTTGAAATACCGGTTGATCATGGTCAGCGTACGGCTGGCGAGATTGCCGATTCCGTTCGCGAGATCCGAGTTGTAGCGCTGCACAAGGGCGTCGAATGAGAACGAGCCATCCTGCCCAAAGACGACTTCGCGCAGCAGAAAGTAGCGCAGCGCATCCGCGCCGAGTACGTCGAGAATCGTCTCCGTACGCACAATGTTGCCGCGCGACTTCGACATCTTGCTTTCTTCAAAAAGGAGCCACCCGTGCGCCACGATTGCTTTGGGCAGCGGCAGCCCTGCGGCCAAAAGGAAGGCTGGCCAGTAAACGCAATGAAATCGGACAATCTCTTTGCCGATCATGTGCACGTCGGCTGGCCAGTATTTCTTGAATGCCTCTTGCGCACCTTGGTGCTTCGATCCGTATCCGATTGCGGTGATGTAATTGGCCAGTGCATCAAGCCAAACGTAGATAACGTGCTTGGGATCGTCCGGTACTGGAATGCCCCAGGAAAATGTGGAGCGGCTGATCGAAAGATCGCGCAGGCCCGATTTCACGAATGAGATGACTTCATTGCGCCTTGTCTCGGGCCGAACGAAGTCAGGATTCGCATAAAGTTCGAGCAGCTTGTCCTGAAAGGCGGATAGCTTGAAGAAATAGTTTTCTTCGTGAACGGTCTCAGTGATGCGTCCGCAGGTAGGGCAGGGATCTCCGGGTTGCGCGCCATCGACATAGAGTTCGTCAGACACGCAATATTGGCCTGTGTACGTGCCCTTGTAGATATAGCCGTTGTCGCGAATCTGCTTGAACAGTTCCTGCACGCGCTTCTTGTGACGTTCTTCTGTCGTGCGGATGAAGTCATCATTCGAGATGCCCATCCGCTTCCACAGTGCCCGGAACTCGCCGGAAATCTCATCGGCGTACTGCTGCGGAGACTTGCCTGCGGCCTGCGCGGCGCGTTCGATCTTCTGTCCATGCTCGTCGGTGCCCGTTAGAAAGAAAGTATCGTCGCCAAGCATGCGATGGCGGCGCGCAATCGTGTCGCAGGCAATGGTCGTATAGGTGTGGCCGATATGCGGCCGCGCGTTCACGTAATAAATCGGAGTGGTGATGTAGAACTTCTTGGCCATAGAGATCGTTCGTTGCTGACACCAAGAACACGAAGTTGCCGGACTCTTCTTTCGTGTAGCTTAGTGACCTTTGCGGTTAATCTTTTTCTTTCGTCCCGCGCACGTATTCGCGCGCTGCCTCTTGCAGGACCATCTTCAGCGGTACGTGATGCTCGGCCGCAATCCGCCGGCAGTCTTCGTATTCAGGTGCGTAGTTGGTGATGGTTCCATTCATGCTGGCGATCTTGATGCGAACCTCGCCCCATTCGGTGCGAACATTTTCCCAGCGGCGGGCCAGGCATTGTCGGGCTTCTTCGCGCCGGCGTACTCCCAGCGTGGTGGTCTCGCTGAAAATCAGCTGTACCAGTTTGTCGGCGTCTTCGGGCCTGCAGAGCACGGTTAGCAATGTGCCCGGTCGGTTCTTCTTCATCTGCACTGGCATGCCGAAGACGTCGAGAGCTCCTTCTTCAAGCAGGCGATCCATGACATAGCCGAACACTTGCGGGTTGAGATCGTCGAGGTTTGCTTCCAGGACAGTGACGGTTTCTGAATGTGTCTTGGACGCGAGACTTGGATTGGCCTCTCCGATGACGATTCGCAGCACGTTGGGATGGCCAGGAAAATCTCTGGATCCCGCGCCGTAGGCCGATTTCTCGATCCTTAGTTCCGGAAACGCATCAAAACGCTTCGCCAGCGTCTTCACGATGGCTGCGCCGGTGGGTGTAACCAACTCCATCGGAATGCCCGATGAATAGACCGGAGCGTTTTTAAGAAGTTCCACGGTCGCGGGGGCGGGAACGGGAAAGGTGCCATGCGCGCACTTCACTGTGCCGCCGCCAACATTTAATGAAGAGCAAACGATTTCGTCGACTCCGAGTGCTTCTGCCCCGACTGAAGCGCAAACGATATCGACGATCGCATCCACGGCGCCGACCTCGTGAAAGTGGATCGTCTCGATCGGAACGTTATGAATTTTCGCCTCGGATGCACCCAGCGCTTCGAAGATAGAGATCGCAGTTCTTTTGGCTTTGTCGGAAATCGAAGCGGCAGAGATGATTTTGCGAATCTCGTTCAGCCCGCGATGCGAATGCGCATGACCGTGATGACGGGGTTCGGAAGAGTGTGGCACGGACGCCCCCGTCCGCGAACTGTCGCCATGAGAATGATGATGACGGTCACCATGCTCATGCTCGTGCGAGTCTTGGTGTGAGTGATCGTGTTCGTGGTGAGAGTCAGCATGTAAGGAAGCGCTCTCCACAACCGTTTCTTGCTTTGCCCAATATTCTTCCCGGGGCATGTCTTTCTCGCCGTCCACCCAAACGTCGACTTTAGTTGCGGAAATCCCGCTGCGCATTACCTTCGAAATCTCCAGCTTTGCTCCGACGCCTAACGCTGAGACAGTATCCTCGAGCAACTTGGACGGAACTCCGGCATCCACCAGGGCGCCCAGGAACATGTCGCCACTAATTCCGGAGAAGCATTCGAGGTAGGCAATGCGCATAAATCTGTTGTGGACCCAGACCAAATTTCATCATAGGGAAGGTGCCAGACTGCGTCAAACGCGGTAGCGTGCCGGGGTCTGTTAAAATCACTTTTTCTTCAACAGCTTAGAGGACCTTCTTGTATCGCTATCTAGAACATCTTCTTGCCGGGCGCGTGCTTGAGTGTCTGCAAAAACGGCATCCGGGCGTTGCGCTGCCCCCGGTTATCGTGGAGCAGCCGCCGAAGGTAGAACTGGGCGACTTCGCCATCCCGATTTTTCCCTTTGCCAAGCCGCTGCGTTCGGCTCCGCTGAAGGTCGCGCAGGCTATTAAGGATGAGATCGGGCCGGTGGAGGGGATCGCCAAGATGCAGGTCGCTCCTCCCGGATATCTGAACATCAGAATTGACCGCGCGTGGATGGCTGATGCATTAGCGAAAGACCAAAAGCCAGCTGCAGATGTTCCCTCGGGCAAAATTCTGGTTGAGCATTCCAGCATCAATCCGAATAAAGCGGCGCATATCGGACATCTGCGCAATGCGATCCTTGGGGACACGTTCGTGCGCTTACTGCGCTATGCAGGAAGGAAAGTCGATGTTCAAAACTACATCGACAATACCGGGGTGCAGGTTGCGGATGTAGTGGTCGGCTTCATGCACCTGGAAAAGAAGTCGCGTACTGAAATCGAATCTCTCGCTCGGCAGCCACGGTTCGACTATTACTGCTGGGATGTCTACGCTCACGTCTTTCAATGGTACGAAACGGACAAGCAAAATCAGCAGGCGCGACTTCAGACGCTGCATGCGATTGAAGATGCCACGAGCGAGACAGCGACCATTGCCGACGTGATTTCGACTGCCGTTCTGCGCAGGCATCTCGAGACGATGGACCGTCTCGACATCGAATACGACTTCCTACCGCGGGAGAGTGAGATCCTGCACCTGCACTTCTGGAATGCAGCGTTCGAGAAGCTCAAGGCGGCTGGAGTTTTGACGTTCGAACCCGACGGTAAGAACAAAGGCTGCTGGGTGATGCGGCGGGCGGGCACCTCAGAAGCAACTCTTACCCCAGAGGAGACCTCGCCCGAGGCCGACAAAGACGAGGACGAGCTTGCCGAAGAGGATCAGAAAGTGATCGTCCGATCCAACGGGACCGTGGGCTATGTCGGCAAAGACATTGCATACCACATGTGGAAGTTCGGCCTGCTCGGACTGGATTTCGGATATCGCAGGTTTTACCGTTATCCGAACGAGCATGACTGCTGGATCTCCACGACCAGCGGTGAGAAGGATCATCCGCACTTTGGTGACGTCGCTGAAAACTACAACGTCATCGACGTGCGACAGTCGGAAGCGCAAAACACAGTAAAGGACGCTTTGCGCGAACTGGGTCATGGAGAAGCGGCTGATCATTTCACCCACTTCTCGTACGGCATGGTTGTCCTGACTCCCCGTTGTGCTGCCGAACTCGGCTACAACCTGACCGAAGAAGAAAAGTCCCGCCCCTGGATTGGGGTATCCGGCCGTAAGGGCTTCGGTGTGAAAGCCGATGACCTGCTCGATCAGCTCATAGCATCGGCCAAGAAAGAAGTGGATTCACGTCACCCTCAACTCAGCGAAGCGGAACGGCAAGACATCGCCACGCAGATCGCGATCGGCGCTCTGCGCTACTTCATGTTGAAGTACACCAAGCAGTCGGTGATCGCGTTCGACTTCAAAGATGCACTCAGCTTCGAAGGCGAGACTGGACCTTACGCACAGTATGCCGTGGTGCGGGCGACTAGCATCTTCCGCAAGGCGGGTGTCGATGCGGACTCTTTCAGCAAAGAAACGAAACTCTCTCCCGCGGAACTGGGCGCATTTTTGACCACTGAAGGCGCCAACGAAATCTGGGAACTCTGGCTCGCGGCCTCAAAAACTTCATCCATCATCGACCAGTGCATCGCGACGACTGAGCCTGCCTATCTTGCCAAGCATGTATTTCAACTCGCTCAGCTGTTCAACACCTTCTACCATCGCGTCCCCATCTTGAGCGAAGCGGACGAACAGCGGAAGCAGTTCCTGCTGACCACCGTAGCCGTAGTTCGCCGGGAGTTGATTCGGTCGCTGGCCGTCATGGGTATCACCGTGCCGCCCGTCATGTAGAATGCCAGCACACAGCATGGCGACTCGTCCTGCTTGTCCCTGATGAAGTCAGATTCGGCATCCTCGCCGGCTCCGCATTGGCCCCGCCGCATTCTGCTCGGGGTCGTTCTCCTCCTTGGCACCGCAGCCGTTGCCGGATTCATCTACGAGAACGTTGCCGAAGCCCGGGACCGGCGCTTT
>JASLEQ010000026.1 GCA_030151135.1 Candidatus Sulfotelmatobacter sp.
GTTTTTTGAAATCGGTAAATGCGCTGCGCGAAAGCAGCGCACCAACTTGGCGGGTGATCGTCGCCTTCAGCGATTCCTTCAGCGCCGTGCGAACCAGGTTCGCCACGCCCTCAGAAATCTTCAGTGCAACGTTCCCCACAAATCCGTCGGCGACAATGACGTCGACCTGGCCGTTATACAAGTCGCGTCCTTCAACATTGCCGATGAAATTGAGCGGAAGCTGCTTCAGCAACTGGAACGCCTCGCGAGTCAGCTCATTCCCCTTCGTCTCTTCCTCGCCAATCGAAAGCAATCCGACGCGCGGCCCCGAAGATCCCGGACGCTTGCCATACATCGCGCGGAAATACACGTCGCCCATTACGGCAAACTGCTCCAGATTTTTTGGCGAACAGTCAACGTTGGCGCCGACATCCAGAAGCATTGCCGGATTTCCCGGAGCGGTAGGGAAGACCGCTGCCAGTGCGGGACGATCCACACCCGGCACGCCACCCAAAACGATCTTTGCAGTAGCCATGGCCGCCCCTGTATTCCCGGCGGTGACAAAACCGTGGGCGCGTCCTTCGCGCACCAGGCGGAGCCCCACGCGCATGGAGTTGTCCCGTTTGGCACGGACCGCCTCCACTTTGTCATCCATGGTGATGTATTCTCTGGCGTGGACGATCTCAATGGGTAGCCGGGAGGCCGTGAAATGGCGGTCCAGTTCCGGCTTCACGATCGACTCCGGCCCGATCAACAGCACGTGCACGCCATATTGGCGTGCAGCCTGTATCGCTCCCTCGACTTCCGGCTTGGGAGCGCGGTCCGAACCCATTGCATCCAGCGCGATGACGCTAGGCATGGTTGCTGGTTAGCTGGCTTCTTCGACGTCGAGTACTTCGCGACCCTTGTAGTACCCGCACTTTGGGCAAGCGCGGTGCGGCATCTTCCGCTCGTGGCAGTTGGGACACTCCGAGAGGCTGTGGCCCTTCAGAGAATCATGCGCGCGCCGTGTCGAGGTACGCTGCTTGGAATGTCTTCGTTTTGGATTAGGCATGTTACTCGATCCTTTCGCGAGGCCAGTAAGCCTCCCGCTTGATGAAGCTGTCAGGCTTCAGCCTTCAGCCCTGAACTGTCTAGAATTTCGCAGAGAACTCGCAATACCCAGAGGGTTCGTGCAAAACGCAGCATACCCGCAAAGCTGAGAGCCGACCGCTTGTATTTGGCAAACTACTTTGCTCAGCGCTCCAGGCGCTCCCGAACTTCCTTCAATGCCGCCCACCGCGGATCTTCCACCTCGATGGAGCACGAACATTGTTCCTGGTTAAGATTCTTGCCGCACTGCGGACACAATCCCTTGCAGTCCTCGCGGCACGTGACCTTCAGGGGCAATGCCAGTAGTACCTGCTCACGCAGCACATCCTCGAGCATCAGGCCCTCGCCCTGATAATACCCGATCTCGGCCTCGGCGTCGGTCACTGACAGCTCGTCGCGGCCGGCATCGGCCCCCAAGGGACGGTACAGCAACTCAAACTCGCGCTCGATGTCCTCTCGCACGGACTCCAGGCACCGTGCACACTGCAACTCCAGTTGCCCCGCCAACTTCCCGCGCAACCGGATGTCCTTGATAATCTCGTGCTTACCGTGGTGCTCTTCCACTACCTCGGCACGCCCCGACGCTCTTAGCGGACCTTTCTGTTGAGCCTCGCCACCCAGGCCGATCGCCTCCGGCGAGAACTCCTCCGCAAATTCCAGCGGCTCAAGTTCCAAGTCTTTAATGTTCAGGAACATGGCGGAACCTCCGCGGCGATAGCGCCGATCCAGCCCGCGGGAGCACGCCCAAGAGGCGTAAGTACCGCAAGGAGCAAGACTTAGGATAATTCCCACCCCGCCAAAGTGTCAAGAATCAGGCTGGCGGATAGCCTTCAGAGACGACCTCAGAACAGCCCGGTAGGCCGCACTTTGCCGATTACTCCGACAATCTCAACCCTTCCACCGTTCGGGTCGCCGATTCCTCGAAAATCATCCGACGCTCAATTTCAATAGAGTTCTTCTCGAAGAACCGCGGGATTACCCAGCCAATCAGAATGACCGGCAATAATTCGAGCA
The DNA here is from genome assembly GCA_030151135.1 of Candidatus Sulfotelmatobacter sp. The sequence continues at coordinate 2,086 of JASLEQ010000026.1, forward strand.
TTCGGAGTGGCTCCCGCAGGGCCGCGGCTTCAAATTCGGGCGTAGAGCCCGCATAGATCAGATACCCAAAGCAAAATGAAATCAGGATTACGATTGAGTGCTGTTTGAATACCGGCATGCTGCAAGTGAAGGGCAGCTTGCGAAATCGGGTCAGCAAGATATTTGTGAGTAATAGCGACCACACCAGAATGACAAGCGCATGAAGTGACGCAACAGCACCTCCTTCAAAGTAGAAGTAAATTGCAAATGTAAAGGCTCCCACCCACGGCACAATCGAAACGAAGATCACACTTCGCGCCAGCCGCTCACTCTCCTGCCCCTCGGCATCCACAAGCAACTGAAAGATCCAATTTGCACGTATATCCACCGGAATTTCGAACACGATTCGAAATCCAATGATCAGCAGAAACGTCAGGATGAACGGAATCGACAATGCATCCGATGTCATCAATGCCTGGCGCCACGAGCTTGTGCCTTGAAATGCATTCATCAGAGCCTGAGACGCCAGTACGAGCGCCAGTCCAGCCACTCCGGTCAGTACCAGACGATGCGGCTCGCTGCGCATCAAGGTCTTCGTGACGAAACGGAAGCATCCTCGCAGGAATGGCGTGGGCAGAAAAATTCGATCCAGCGAAGCGAACCGCCAGCGCGGCGGCTCATGCGAAACGTTAACGCCTTCCGCGGTTTCCCCAATCTTGACGAAGTGCCGTTGATACGCGATGGCATACGTCCCGAATGCCACAACGACCACTCCCGCCAGTCCGGGGACACAGAGGCGCGCCAGTTCGACCATCGCAGGATTCGCCCGATCCCGCAACAACTGGCAGGCGCTCACAAACCACGCCGAGGGAAAGAAGAAGCTCCAGGCTGGCGCTCGCCCGTTGGTCCGCCGCAATGTGTCTGGAATTGCAAAGCTTGTGCAGAGAAGAGTGACCAAATAGACCATCACAATCCCGCGCACGTACCCCGACACTCGCCGAAATGCGTCGGGAGGCAGCAGCGCCATCAAGATCCCCAGGATTGAGAACACCGCAAAGAACGCGAAAACACTGGCCAGCAATACCGCGCCCGCGTGCACCGCCCCAAATTTCAATAGAAAGGGAAGTGTGCCTTGTGCCGCAGAGACCACCATCGGAAACAGCACACACGATGCCCCATTCACATCGACCGCAACCAGCCCACAAAGAAAAAATACGGCAGTCAGGTTTGCGAACAAGATTGTTTGTGACGATGTCGGCAGATGCGCCAGATTCATATAGTCGCGTCGGTCCGGGAAAAATGGCGTCCCATCGCCAGACTGCAACCATCCCAGTCACTGTCATGGACAGCACAATGAAAAAGTATTCATCGGGAAGCGAGATCAGCAGTGTGTCGACATGCAGCTGACCTCGCAGCCACTGCAGCAACGATCCGTACTTGTCAAACAAGAGCACGGATACGAATCCACCGGGCATCGCCAGCAATGTGAGCACAAGGCCTACGCCCAGATCTACGCCCTCCGTATCCGTGTCGCCGCCACCGCGAAAGATGCGCTCTACGAAGAGCTCAACCAGCCTCCAAAAAGGGCGCTCATGGCGTTTTCCCCAACGTTCGGAAAGAGTCATGCCGCCCTCATCACTCCCACGATGTCGTTGGCCACGCGCATCGTATCCACATCATCCACCAGGTGGAGAAACGTGTTTTCCAGGGACGCCCCGAGAATCTTCCCGATGTTTGCCACCGAATCGTGCGCGATGACCGTTCCTCTCCGCAGAATCAGGACATCCGTGCAGACTTTTTCGACTACCTCGAGCACATGCGAGCAGTAGAAGACCATCTTGCCCGCCTCACCCAGTGCATGTACAAGATTTTTGAAGATCAATGCTGAAGTGACATCGAGTCCGGACAACGGTTCGTCGAAAATGAAAATATCTGGATCATGCATCAAGGCCGCAATCAGTAAAACTCGCTGGCGCATACCCTTCGAGTAGGTTGCCATCGCTGCATGGCGAGCCTGCCGCAACGAGAACAGTTCCAGCAGCAGGTCAATCTTGGATTCCATTAGTTCTCGTGGCATTTCGCGGAGGGTTCCCACCATCTCCAGGTATTCCCATCCCGTGAGGTACGGATACAGGTGCGCTTCCTCGGGCACATAGCCGAGGTGCGACCGATAGGAAGTCAGGTCCTCCTGGATGTTGCGCCCATCAAATCGCACCAGCCCGCGCGAAGGCTCCAGCAATCCCGTCAGCATCTTGACGGTCGTGCTCTTGCCCGATCCGTTCGGGCCGAGGCAGCCCAACACTTGTCCGGGCTTCAGCGTGAACGATAGATCTTGCACCGCAGGGATGGACGAATACCGCTTGGTAAGTTGCACGGCCTCAAGCATGAGCAACCTCAGAATTGAAATAAGCGGACAATCGTTCGAGGGCCCAGAACAGAGCGGAGAGAACCTAAGCCGTTAGACACCGAAACGAAGAAAAAGGTCCCATCATTGCTTAAGAAACATTTTCTCCGTACCGCGGAAAATCGGCTCTTCCACGGGTGCGTCGGGATGCGACAGGGAATCTGGCTTTAGCCCCGGCTTTAGTCCGCCCCGAGCCGTTACGGCATCTTCAACCCTAACGCCCTTACCGTCTGCGAATCCAGTACATTCTTGCCATTCTTCTTTGTTACAACGCCGAAGCTGCCGGAATAATCCCACATCGCCCAACCAATGTTGTGCCGCTCTAACACCGTCCGCGTGTCGCGAATCCACCGCTCACGATCGTCTGCATTGACTCCATACCGGTATGCGCCGAACTCATTGCAGACTAGCGGCACGCCATTGTGCGACGCCCAATCCGCGGCCTGATTGATCTCCGCTTCAATGCGCTCCGCATCCCAATGATCCTGCCCGTATCGGATCACATCGATGCGATGCTCCGCTTCCGGCACAGTCGCCGCAACCTCAGCCGTATTCTTCGGATCTGACGGATAGTGCAAATTCTTCAGCCAGTGCCAGTAATACGCGCCCCATCCTGCTCCCTGATGTGTAAAGATGTGCGGCTCGTAAAAATGGAAAACGTAAATCACATTCGGATCGCGCAACGGCTCAAGCATGACCACGTCGTAATCGTCATCCCACTTCGCTCCGGGCGCGAGGATCGTATTCCGGGGCGCCGCTTGCCGGATCGCCGCCGCAAGCTTTGCCTCTACTCCATACCAGCGGTACGCGTCTTTCATCTCCGGCTCATTCAAAATTTCGAAGAACACGCGCTCCGAATCCCACTGCGCCGAAGAATAATGTTTAGCGACGATCCGCCAGAACTCCGCAAACCGCTCCACGAACTCGTCGTCGTTCAGCTTTGCCTTGAAATCTGAATCGGGATGCATGTCGAGCTCGACCGCAAGCCCCGCATCCAAACTCATCTTCATCGCCGCATCGAGATATCCGAAGTATTCTGCCGGTCCGTTCTGCCGATTTTCGGCGTCCATCATGGGTCCGGGATTCACGCTCAACCGCACATGGTCGAATCCAGCAGACTTGATCAGAGCGATATCAGACGCTGTCGTCCAATTCTCGAAATGTTCTTTTGTATATCCTTTCGGATCGTAAACCTGCGCAAACCATTCGCTCAGATTGATCCCATGCCGAAGATGCGCCAGCCGAGATGTGGAGACGGCCGGTGAGTTCTGCCCGACCACGTGACCGCAGCTGAGCAGAAAAATAAGAAGACCGATGAACCTGCGCCTGCAAGACAAGATGCCCTCCAGAAAAACTGGACCTGATAAACGGAAGGACGGTTTCTACCTAGAGGACGACGAACCGGCATTCTGCTTGAGCCGAGTTCAGCTCAGAATCGGCAAGCTCCGAATTCTCTTCTTCGTCGCCGCGTAGATCGCATTGCAGACCGCGGGCGCGATCGGAGGCACCGACGGTTCTCCGATTCCGGTGGGCGCTTCCTGGCTTGGCACGGCATACACCTCAACCGTTGGGGTCTCTTCCATCCGCAGCGGCGCGTAGTCGTCAAAATTTCCTTGCACCACGCGGCCCTTGTCAATGGTGATCTTCGCCCGCAACGCATTGCCCAATCCATAAACGATTCCGCCCTGAATCTGCTGTTCCAGAATCGCTGGGTTCACCACCTGCCCACAATCAACCACGGCAACAACTCGATGCACCCGAGGCTCATTGTTCTCCATGCTGATCTCAACCACTTCAGCCATATATGACTGGAAGCATCCGAAACACGCGACTCCGCGATAGCGTCCAGCGGCCACCGGTTTATCCCAACCGGATTTCTCGGCCGCAAGTTGCAGCACGCCGCGCATCCGCGCTGTGTGCCAGACTGTCGTGAAATAGTTCAGATCCTGATCTTTCGAGAGCAACTGCAGCCGGTACCTCAACGGGTCTTTCCCTGCTGCGACCGCCAGTTCGTCAATAAAACTCTCGAGCGCAAACGCGGCTTGTAGCGCATATACGGACCGCATCCATCCCAGCGGAACCGGCGTTTCCGTTTGCACATACTCAATCAGGTAGTTCGGAATCCCGTAAACCGGCCCAGCCTCATCCGGCAAATCCGGATCGACTCCATTCGGCACCGGCTGCCCCTTCTGTCCACTGATCGATGGGGCAATAATGCGATGCGTTAACGTCGCGGGATATCCCGATCCCTCCACCGTCGCGGATAGCTGATGAATGCTCGCAGGGCGATAGGTAGAAAACCGCATGTCGTCTTCCCGCGTCCAGATCACTTTTACGGGTGCGTTGATCGCCTTTGAAACCAGTGCGGCCTCCACGGCATAATCGTGCTCCAGCCTCCGCCCAAAACCGCCGCCCATTAAAGTCACATTCACCTTTACCTGGTCTGGATCAAGTCCAACAGCTGCCGCCACGGAATCTCGGCAATCCTGCGGCACCTGTGTGGGCGCCCACAATTCGCATGTCGTCCCTTGATAGTGCGCGGTGCAATTTCCCGGCTCCATTGGTGCGTGCGCCATGAAGGGTAGCGTGTACTCCGCCGAAATCTTCCGTCCGCCTACCTTCGCCGGATCGCCCGGCGCATACATGTTTGCACCCTTTTTCGAAGCCGCCTGCTTCATTCCGGCGAAGATGCCGGTGGTATTCAAATCTTTATTCGGACCTTCATCCCAGCTGACGTTCAGCACGCGACGCCCTTCCATTGCGCCCCAAACAGTGTCGGCAACAACCGCAACCGCCGAATCCCCAATCTTGCCCACGAAGCTGACGCCACCCACCTTCTTCGAGTCCTTGTCGTCGAAGCTCGCAACCTTCCCCCCGATAATCGGACACCGCGACAGCACGGCATATTTCATTTCCGGGAGCCGGAAGTCGATTCCAAACACGGCTTCGCCCTTCACCTTCGCCGGCGTATCCACTCGGGCCACGCGCTGCCCAACCAGCTTGTAATCCTTACTCTGCTTCAGCGGCACATCCGTCGGGATCGGCAACGTTGCCGCCTTGCCGACCAGATCGCCGTAACTCACCGTCCGATTCGATGCCGCATGCTTGATGTGTCCGGCGTCGGCTATGCAGGAAGACCGCGGCACTCCCCACGTCAGCGCGGCTGCGGAAATCAGCATCTCGCGCGCGGTGGCTCCCGCCTTTCTCATCGGGTCCCAGGTCGTCCGGATGCTCGCACTTCCGCCCGTCGTCTGATCGCCAAAGAGCGTGCTCGCCCCGGCCTGCTCGATCTCGATCTGCTTCCAATCGGCCTCGAGCTCCTCTGCCAAAATCATTGGCAGGGCAGTGCGCACGCCTTGCCCCATCTCGGATCGAGGCACCACAATCGTGATCTTGTTCTCAGGAGTAATTCGCAGATAAGCGTTCGGCGAGAACGAGTCTTTCTCCGACTCGCCTTTGTGCGGTAGATAGAAACCGATCACTAGTCCGGCAGCACCGGCAATCCCGGCACCGATAAAGCCACGCCGTGACAGCGGACTCATCGCCCACCCCCGTTCCCGGCGGCCCGATGAATTGCTTTGCGAATGCGCTCATACGTCCCGCACCGGCACAGGTTCCCATTCATCGCCTGTGTGATCTGATCGTCCGTCGGATTCGGCGTCTTTGCCAGCAGGTCGGCGGCTTGCATGATTTGGCCGGCCTGGCAATATCCGCACTGGGGAACCTCCTCCGCGATCCATGCTTGCTGCAGCACATGCAAGCCATTCGCGCTGAGCCCCTCAATAGTGGTCACGCTCTTGCCCCCGACCTGCGATATCGGAGTTGAGCACGACCGCACCGCCTTGTCGTCCACATGTACGGTGCAGGCTCCGCACAGGCCAGCACCGCAACCGAACTTCGTGCCAGGCAGTTGCAGCGTGTCGCGAAGAACCCAAAGAAGAGGAGTATCGGGTGAGACGCTTACTTTTTTTTCACTTCCGTTGACCCGAAGTGTGATATCGGCCATGTTTGCCTTGGACCCTGTGATAAAAAGCTGCACCCATGGTACTCAACACCATCAAAAACGCAACTCGGTCAGACCACCATCGTTTCGGACTCATTCTCGATGGCACGGGCTCCATTCGTTTTTCAAACCC
>JASLEQ010000275.1 GCA_030151135.1 Candidatus Sulfotelmatobacter sp.
TCGTCGAGCGCAATGGCGAGCAGCAGGTTGTCGATATCATCCCCACCCAGATGGGTATCGCCATTCGTCGATTGCACCTCGAAGATGCCGTCACGCAGTTTGAGGATGGAGATGTCGAACGTGCCGCCGCCCAGATCGTAAACCGCAATCGTGCCTTCCCTGGCGCGGTCGAGCCCGTAGGCGAGGGCGGCGGCCGTAGGCTCATTCACAAGACGGAGCACTTCAAGGCCGGCCATGCGGCCCGCGTCCTTTGTCGCCTGGCGTTGCGCATCATTGAAGTAGGCGGGCACCGTGACCACGGCCTGCATCACGGGCGTGCCGAAGAAACGTTCGGCGTTGCGCTTGAGCTGGCGGAGAATGTACGCGGAAATCTCGGGTGGGGTAAAGCGCAATTCGCCCAGTTGGATGCGCGGGACCTCACCTTCTTCCACGTCCTCAGCAAGGCGAAACGGGAACCACTTGAGTTCGCTCTGCACCTCAGAGAGGCCGCGGCCCATCAGGCGCTTGACCGAGTAGACCACGCGTTCCGGCCGCTCGATGAGCGATTTACGCGCGCTGTTTCCGACGGTAACGGTTGGCCGGCCGCCCCCTGCAGGCAGCGGGTCCAGCGCCACCACAGAGGGCACGAGACTGGAGCCATCCACGCCGGGAATGACAACTGGCTTGTCGCCCTCCATGTATGCCACCAGGGAATTTGTGGTTCCCAGGTCAATTCCAACTACGCGTCCTTCCGCCATGAATTCCTTCGATCTGAAAACATCTGCAGGGTTAACGCCCCCGTTGGCCAAAGTCGGCGCGGCTGTCGTTGCCTTCGAGCGCGCTGGTCACGTCACGAACGAGATTACTGAGATACCGGCGCCGGTCAAGCAGCGCGATCATCGCCTTCTGCGCCGCCTGGCGAACCGCGCCGTCTCCGTTATCCCACGCAGTCCACTGGGTCTCCAGGTCCCGATCGACGGCCTCGCGCATGGCTTCAAACTTTAGCCGGGCGACCGTCATACTCTGCACCAGCGCCGGGTCGTTCTCGCCCATGCGCATCTCTTCCAGTTGCATGTTCAGGTCGAAGACTTCTTCCAGCAGATCGGCCGGAACACGCGAAGCTCCCATCTCACCGTTGCGGAGTTTCGTGCCGTTCGCCGCAGCAAACTTCTGGCCGATCTCGGCGCCATGAAGCTTGAGCAGGTATTCGGTGCGGGTGATGGGGTCCTTCAGCGTGCGGTAGGCATCGTTGAGAAACGCGGCACCGGCGAGGCTCCATTCCCTCTCGTTCGCAGCGGCGCGCGCAAACCGGTCCGGGTGTAGTTTGCGGCTGAGACGATGAAACTCGCTTTCGAGGGAAAGCAGATCCAGATTCAACCGGGGCGCGAGTCCGAAGACCGAGAAAAAATCCGAATCGGCAGGAGGCTGGATCTTGCTGCAATGGGGACAGAACAGCGACGACTCGTTGTGGGCTACCGAACACGACCAGCAGGCAACAGGAACTGCAGGTTCAACCACCTTCAACATGTCTTCAGCCTTACTCTGCTCCCCATCCCTATACGCTGAACGATGTGCCGCATCCACAAGAGCGCGTCGCATTAGGGTTGATGAAATTGAACCCCTGCCGGATGAGCGTCTCCTCGTAATCGAGCGTCATGCCGTTCAAGTACACAAACGACTTGGGATCGATAAAAACCCGCACCCCGTCGAATTCGAAGATGCGGTCGCGTTCGCGCGAATGAGTATCGAACTTGATGACGTAAGAGAAACCGGAGCATCCGCCCCCACTCACGCCCAGGCGCAGGCCGCCTTCTTCGGGCGATATGCCTTCTTTGTTCAAAACGGTACGGATGCGGTTCACCGCGCTTTCAGTCACATGCAAGCCCTGGACCAGCGGCTGCTCCGCGGCCTGAACAGTTGCTATGGATGCGCCCTCGCCGGGCTTGGATCCGATGGATACGATATTGGACATCTGACTGCCTTCCTGATCTCGTGGACTTGCCTTCAAGGGTTGACGCCCTCGTTCTGCTTTTTTGAGAGCTATTGCGTGGTCGTGGTTGCCGCCGGAGCAGCCTCCTCCACGCCGTTTTTCTGCTTCCAGTCGCCGATGGCGGCGCGAATTGCATCTTCGGCCAGCACCGAGCAGTGAATCTTCACCGGCGGAAGCGAAAGCTCCTTCACAATATCTGTGTTTTTGATGGCCAGCGCATCTTCCACCGTCCGGCCCTTGATCCATTCCGTGGCCAGGGAGGAACTTGCAATTGCCGACCCACAACCGAACGTCTTGAACTTGGCGTCCTCGATCACTTGCGTCTGCGGATTCACACGAATCTGCAGGCGCATGACGTCGCCGCACTCCGGCGCGCCCACAAGCCCCGTCCCCACATCTCCGGAAGCCTTGTCGAGGGTCCCCACATTACGCGGATGGTTGTAGTGATCAACGACCTTATCGCTGTATGCCATACGTTCTCTCCAGTGAACAGTCTCAGAACTCGCCAGTAAGGCAGGTGCTCCCGTTTACCGCCCCAGTGTCAACTGTTCACTCGTCTCAATGCGCCTGCCATTCAATCTTGGTCAGGTCGATGCCTTCCTTCACCATCTCGTACAACGGCGACAATTCGCGCAGCTTCCGCACGATATCGATCACCTTCTCAGCGACGTAGTCGACTTCCGCCTGGGTATTGAACCGCCCCAGACCGAAGCGAATGGAGCTATGGGCCACATCATCGCCCAGCCCCAGCGCCTTCAGCACATAGGAGGGTTCCAGGGTCGCCGAGGTACAAGCCGAACCGCTCGATACGGCCACGTCGTTGATGCCCATCAGGAGCGACTCGCCTTCCACGTATACGAAACTCATATTCAGGTTGCCGGGCAGGCGGTGCTCCATCGAGCCGTTGACGTGAACATAATCGAGTTCCAACTCGAGCTTGTCCTTAAGCCGATCGCGGAGAGCGCGCAGATAACCTGCTTCCGATTCCATTTCCAACCCGGCGATTTCGCACGCTTTGCCGAGGCCCACAATTCCGGGAACGTTAAGAGTGCCCGAACGCATGCCGCGCTCGTGCCCGCCGCCATCGATCTGCGCCGCAATCTGGACCCGCGGATTGCGCCGGCGAACATACAAAGCGCCCACGCCCTTGGGACCGTAAATCTTATGTCCGGAAATCGAAGCGACATCCACGTGATCTGCGACGACATCGAACGGAACCTTGCCCACGGCCTGCACCGCGTCGGTGTGGAAGAGCACGCCTTTCTCATGGCAGACTTTTCCAATTTCGCGGATGGGCTGCAGAACCCCGATTTCGTTATTCGCCGCCATGATGGAAACCAGAATGGTCTTCTCGTCGATGGCGCACTTCAAGTCTTCGAGGTCAATAAGGCCATCTGCCTTTACCGGCAGATATGTCACCCGGTAACCGTACTTCTCCAGGCGTTTGCAGGTATCCAGCACCGCCTTATGCTCGGTGACCTGGGTGATGATGTGGTTGCCGCGCTCACGGTACATCTCGGCAACGCCTTTAATGGCCAGATTGTCGCTTTCCGTCGCCCCGGAGGTGAAGATAACTTCTTTGGCAGCAGCCCCGATGAGTTTGGCCACCTGCTCGCGGGCCGTTTCGACGGCCTGCTCCGCCTCCCACCCGAAGGAGTGGTTGCGGCTGGCAGCGTTGCCGAACCGGGTGGTGAGATACGGCATCATGGCTTCCAGGACCCGGGGATCTAACGGGCTGGTCGCCTGATTGTCCATATATATGGGAAGGCTCACACCCGCTGCATTGCTTGCCTGGTCAGTTCCTGTGCTCATCTTTTTCCCGTCCCCCGGGGTCGAACGTTCAAAACCTCTCCGGAAAGCCGCCGCGGTACAAAGAAGCGTTATAGCGTAAGTGAGACCAGCCCGTGCGCGCCCGCGACGGGCTTACTCCCTTGCGAGTCCTGATCGGCTAAATCGAAGATACTAATACTCTTCAGCACTCCCGCAATGGTATCGTTGACCCGCGCCAGAGGCTCTTTGATCGTACAACTGGGGGTCAGGTCACACCCCTTCGCCCCCTTGGTGCACGAGGTGATAAACAGCGGACCGTCAATGGCGTGGATGACCTCAAACGCGGAGATCTTGCGTGCATCCCGAGCCAGCGCATACCCGCCGTTCATCCCGGCATGCGATCTCAGTAGCCCCGTCTTCGTCAGGCGTTGCAGGATCTTGGCGAGCAACTGGGCTGGAATCCCATACGCGTCCGCGATATCCTTTGCGCTTAGCGCAGGGGTTTCGGGGTGTTCGGCAAGATACTTGAGGGCCATGAGCCCATAGTCTGCCTTCTTGGTGAGTTTGAGCATGGAATATCCGACTGTATCGGTCCGTATTTAGTATACGTTCGATATGTCTGCAATTCAACATCGCTGCTCGTCCCGCAGGCAGGCTCCGGGTCAACTAACAAAGTCTACGATACCCGGCGAAGATTCACGAAAATCCCATTTGCTTTTGGGCACAAGATGGGTACAATCTGGCGGAAAGAGCATCCAAATGCCTTCCGTCGCTAAATCGAGACAAGAACGGAGCCGAAGATTCTTCACAGGAGACGTGAATCGTCTTAGGATTTTTCGCTGCTGACGCAACCCCCTGTATGAAATTGCGACCCCAGGCTCGGAACTGTTCCCAACACCTCAATTGTGCGGTTCATCTCCGGTGCAAAGTCGATTGAGGCCACATCTGTAGGGTCCTATCAATCCAAATCAACCTAAAAGCGATGGCAACGGTCTGCAAACACCCAAAAGTACGCATCGTCTCCCGGCATGACGACGCTGAATTTGTCGAATGCCTGGAGTGTGGCGAAATCTTCGACTCCGAGGAGTTTCACGACATGGAGATTGAGGATCACGTTGAAACGGAAGAAGCAGAATCCGAATACTGAAGACTGGAATCGAGCTTAGCCGCCGCTACCTGTCGGCGCCTCCACTCCCCTCCCCGCTGGGGGCAGTGATTCGTCGCGTCACCATCCAGGCGTAATGGAGGCCAGACGCTACCGTCAGAACCACCGTGGCATCCAGCGACACGGTGCGCATTACCACGACCCACCTCGCATCGTAGACCTGGCGCAGCAGTACGACCGCCACCGCAGTGACTTGGGCGACGGTATTGGCTTTTCCGAACAGACTGGGTTTGAACTCCCGTCTGCCGACCGCCGCATACAGAATTGCGGCAACCACGAGGATACCGACGTCCCGCCCAAAGACGAGGACGGTGACAGTGACCGGGATCATCTGTTTGTGGGTCAAGACCAAAAACAGAGTGCTCAACAGGAGCTTGTCGGCCACCGGATCCAGGTATTGCCCCAGTACGGTGCGCTGCTTGAGCCATCGCGCCAAGGCACCGTCCAGCGCGTCGGTCAAGCCTGCTGCGACAAAAAGGCCAAAGCTAAGGGCGAATCGATCGTCCAGAATGGCCGAGACCAGGAAGGGAGCCAGGCAAATTCGCAGTACGGTTAGGAGATTGGGAGCCGCATGGAGCGGATTGAAACGGGCGTACAGGTGATCGGACATGGTGATTTGGAAGGCGCAATCGATCAAATGCCGGAAGCCCGTCCAGCGTATTTCCTCGGACCTTTCGTCCGGAAATCGCCCAGAGGCATCGAACGACACGACACGCCCGCTAAACAATGATCGTACAGTATGGCGCGACTCTAAAGGAGAGGTCTCCCTGATCGTACGGAACGCGCTTTGCGGGCTGCGCCAAGCATGTTAAACTCATCGATGGAGCGGAGTTTGCGTCCGCACCCGGCCAGCGCTCCTGGAAATTTGGAGCGGCCGCGTCCGCGGCTTAGACGCTTTGCCGGGCGGGTGAAACATCTCGGTTCATTACAGGCGCGTAGCTCAGTTGGTTAGAGCGCTTCCTTGACACGGAAGAGGTCGCTGGTTCGAATCCAGTCGTGCCTACCATTATTTCAATGGTTTACATCTCCCGAAGCCAACCAAATTCACCCAAGGTTTCACTCAAAGCTACTGGACCGCCTGGGGCGCATCGTTGAAGATTGCGTCCAGGATTAGGTTCTGCGCAGCCAGAAGCTCGTCGTTGTCGGTTTGTGTGTACTTGTCCAGCGTGAATGCCGCGCTGCGCTGACGTAGTGCCGTTTGCGCGGTTTTTGGGTCGACCTTCTTCTTGGTCGTCAAAACGCTCGACAGACCATGGCGAAACGTGTGAAAGCCGAATCGCTTTACGCGTTTTCCCTCCTTGTCGAAGTAGATCGGAACTTCAACCTCCATCCGAACTTTCTTGCCCTTCTTCTTCTTCGTCCTCATCGCCTTGATGTTGGTGGTTGTGAGAGCTCCTGCCTTTACAGCAGCCGGGTACAGATAGCTCCGGACCAGCATGTTTCCGACGCGCGGGGTTTTCCCCTTGGTGCGGCTGCTGGGGAAAATCCAGTCCGAATCCTTGGCGTACAAGGTCTCGTTACGCCAGGCCAGCAGGTAGCGGGCGAGCAGTTCGGACATGGCACCGCGGCCTTGGATGCTTTCGTCTTGGATTTATGCACGTTACCCCGAATCCACCTACGCCGGATATGGATACACTTCTCTTCCCAATCCACGTCTCGCCACTGGAGCCCTGCTATCTCGCTGTAGCGAATTCCGGTTGCTGCGTCCAGCACAACCATTGTCTGCTCGAACAACGGAAGAGCATTGGGCATCACAAACGTCTGCTTCGGAGTCAGGATGATCGCTTTGTAGTCGGAACTCGATGCCGTGACGATTGTGC
>JASLEQ010000324.1 GCA_030151135.1 Candidatus Sulfotelmatobacter sp.
GGTAAATTCGATCGCCCCTGGTTCGAGCGTCCCATCTTCGGGCAAATCCGCTACATGTCAGGCCAGAGCACAGGCAAGAAATTCGACAGCAAGAAATACATCGAGCAAAATCTCACGCACCAGCTCTTCTAGTCCCACGACTGCTACCTCCCTCGTCGATTCAGGTTCCCTGCTTCGACGGAAATTCAGGTACTTTGTTAATCCAGAGTCATACCCTGACAAACGGGGACCCTACCGCGGAAGATTATGGGACTGAGCGTCGAAAGAGCCGCGCTGCTGATGCTGATCGCGGCGTTGGTGGCCATCATCACGCGCCGGATGCGCCTGCCCTACAGCGTCGGGCTCGTGGCAGCCGGACTCGGTTTGGCTGTTCTTCCGCTTGGACCGCAGATCACGCTTACCAGAAACCTTCTGTTTACCGTGCTCCTCCCGCCCTTGATTTTTGAAGCGGCCTTGAGCCTGAACTGGAACCAGCTGCGCAAGGATCTTCTGCTCGTACTGACGCTGGCTAGTCTGGGAGTGGTTCTCGCCGCGGCGATCACGACCGTGGGCATGCATTTTTTCGCGCAGTGGCCCTGGGTCCCGGCGCTTCTTTTCGGATCTCTGATTTCCGCAACGGATCCCGTCTCGGTGATTGCGATCTTCAAGAGCGCCAAGTTGCAGGGCAGACTCTTAAACCTGGTTGAAAGCGAAAGTCTTTTCAATGATGGGACAGCAGCGGTCCTTTTCGCGATCTGTTTGTCGGTAGCCGAAGGACATTCTGCGGCTCCCCTCGGAGTTGCTCGCCATCTCTTGATCACGATCGTCGGAAGCTTGGTTTGCGGAGCACTGGTGGCCGGCGGAGCCTTACTGCTGGCGGGACGTACGGACGATCATCTGATTGAGCTCACGTTTACTACGATCGCTGCCTACGGATCGTTTCTTCTTGCCGAACATTTGAATCTCTCCGGTGTTTTAGCGACGCTGGTTGCGGGTTTGATTTTAGGGAATGTCCGGCGGGGCGGCGCTCTCACGGAACGAGGTCAGGAGGCCGTTCAGGCGTTCTGGGAATACGCCGCTTTCGTTGCCAATTCATTCGTCTTCCTCCTCATTGGCATCCGCGTAGGACGGGAACACTTTCTCGGGAGCTGGTATAAGGTCGCGATCGCAATCGTTGTTGTGCTCATTTCGCGGGCGGTGGCTGTTTATCCGTGCTGCGCGTTGTTTTTAGGATCGCGCCTTCGAGTCAAACTCAGTCATCAGCACGTCCTTTTTTGGGGCGGATTGCGGGGCGCTCTCGCCCTGGCACTGGCTCTCGCCCTACCGCCCGAGCTTCCCGACCGCGCAGCCATCGTGACCATAAGCCTGGCGGTGGTCGCGTTCTCAATCTTCGTGCAGGGACTGACCATCAAGCCGCTGTTGCGCAGCTTTGGAGAAATTAAATCGCACCGGAAAGTTCTTGAGGGAGCTGGCACTCAATCCCGATACTAGAAACTCTTCCGCGAATCCAGCAGTATGGTTACCGGTCCTTCATTCACCAGTTCGACCTGCATGTCTCCCTGGAAACGTCCGGTTTCGCAGCGCAGTCCCGCAGCACGTATACGTTCGACGAAAAACTCGTACAGCCGCCGCGCCGGTTCTGGAGTTGCTGCCGCATCGAATGACGGGCGTTTCCCTCGCCTTACGTCTCCATACAGCGTGAACTGCGACACGGCAAGAACGCTGCCGCCGGCATCGATCACGCTTCGATTCATTTTTCCATCGTCGTCTTCGAAAATACGCAGACCCGCGATCTTTTCCGCCAGGTAGACGGCGTCATTCTCCGCGTCGTCCTGCCCCACGCCAAGCAATACCAGTAAGCCCAGTCCTATTTCCCCCGCGATGTTGCCTCTCACGGAGACCCTGGCGCGGCTCACTCGTTGTACGACGGCTCGCATCGTGTGTTTCGCCTGCGCGGCGCCGGCGCTCCCGGAGGCAGCGTTGACCCGGCTTGCCGATTCCAATTAGGATTCTGGAGTGCAATGCAAAGATAACAGAGGCTTTGTCTGTAGAGGCAGGCCCTTTCCTTTACACTAATTCACCGGGACAATTACACTACTCAATCGCCTGTGTGGTGCCGGAGTGCGTAGGTGAATGCGCGATCAAAGCTCGTGATGATGCAGGCCGGCGCGATCGAATCATTGGTTTTCAATCTCATTAGTTCAAGCGAGGATAATCATGGCAGCCGTAGACGAGAAAGTTAAGCAAATCATTGTGGAGCAACTGGGCGTTGATGAGGGGGAAGTCACTTCGAGTGCGTCGTTTGTCGATGACCTGGGCGCCGACTCGCTGGACACCGTGGAACTGGTGATGGCCTTCGAGGAGGCCTTCGACATCGAGATCCCCGACGAGGACGCAGAGAAGATCCGCACCGTTCAGGACGCGGTCGATTACATCAGCAAGCACGCGAAAGCGGGCAAATAAAGCAATTTCACCGAGAGAGAAAGGCGGCGAGTGAATTCTGAACGCAGGGTCGTAATTACGGGCATTGGAACGATTTGTGCCGTCGGCAACACTGCCGATGAAACGTGGAAGGCCCTGCTGGCCGGCAAAAGCGGCGTACGTCGCATTACCGCCTTCGATGCGTCCGCTTTCGCATGTCAGATTGCCGCCAATGTCCAGAACTTCGATCCCCTCAATTTCATTGAGAAAAAAGAGCTCAAAAAGATGGCCCGCTTCATCCACTTCGCGATGGCGGCCTCGGATGAAGCCCTCAAAACCTCTGGCCTGAAGATCACTCCTGAAAACGCTGAGCGAGTGGGAGTGCACATCGGCTCCGGGATCGGCGGTTTCGACATCATCGAGCGGGAACACTCGGCGCTGCTGGAAGGTGGGCCGAGAAAGATTTCTCCTTTCTTCATTCCGGCAGCCATCATTAATCTCGCTGCCGGTCAGGTTTCGATGCGCTATGGGGCGAAGGGCCCTAATGAAGCTACAGCTACTGCCTGCACCACCAGCGCGCACTCGGTCGGAGATTCCTTCCGCATCATCCAGCACGATGACGCCGACGTCATGATCGCGGGTGGCGCGGAGGCGGCAATAACTCCCATGGGGGTAGGCGGCTTCGCCGCCATGCGTGCGCTCTCCACGCGCAATGATGAGCCGGAGAAAGCCAGCCGGCCCTGGGACCAGGGCCGAGACGGATTCGTGATTGGTGAAGGCTCCGGGATCCTGATTCTCGAGGAGTTGGAACACGCAAAGAAGCGTGGCGCTCCGATACTCGCCGAGATTGTTGGGTATGGCATGTCTGCGGACGCCTATCACATGACCCAGCCGGCGCCCGAGCACGAAGGCGGCTTCCGGGTCATGCGTAACGCAGTGCGCGATGCCGGAGTAACTCCCAACGTGATCGGTTACGTGAACGCGCACGGGACGTCTACTCCCATCGGCGACACGCTTGAGGCCCACGCCATCCGCAATTTCTTTGGCGATCACAAAGTACCAGTGAGTTCAACAAAGTCGATGACGGGTCACTTGCTCGGTGGCGCAGGAGGACTGGAAGCCGCAATCACAGTCCTTGCTCTGCGCGATCAAATACTGCCTCCGACGATCAATCTGGAAAATCCAGAGCCAGATACCGCGGGCATGGACCTGGTTCCCAACCATTCGCGCAAAGCTGAAATTGAGTACGCCCTATCGAACTCTTTTGGTTTCGGCGGCACAAACGGCGCGCTGCTGTTCCGCCGCTGGAGCGAATAAGCGTCCACGTCTGCACGTTAAACCTGCTCTTAAACGCTAAGGGAGTTGTCCGGTCGATAGCGCTGAGTTTCACGTCCCGGACCGCTCCGTGTCTGTTCCCGCAAATCCCGTATACAGAGCGGCTTCCCGAGTAATGTACTTTTTCGCGCCTGGTGGAATTCGTACAGGTTTTCGTCGCTTGCCTTCGTTGTCCCTTTGGAACTTTTCAGCCTGCCCAGGTGGACGCACAATCAGTATCGAAGTCAGGAAAGTGGAGTCTTCCCTCAATAAAATGGATAAAGCTTTCACGACGACCTTCGCGCCCTCTCCCACACCTCGTAGAAACGTAGCGCGCGCCGCATTAGTAGGTTTTCAGGAATCTCAGCGCGCCTTGCTATCGGAGTGCTTCCGCCAGTTCGGCATCGAACCGGTGGCTGTCACTGAAAGTCCGACGGAACGCCTGCTGAACGAGAAGTTCGAGGCCTGCGTTCTCGCGCTCTCGAATTTCAAGGCAGCTGAAGAAATCATGGATGCAGCGCGCAGTTCCCGCTCCAATAGCCGTTGTGTGATTTATGGGGTCGGCGGTACGGCGCAGGATTCTATGCGATTCTCGAAGTACGGGATCAATGCCATGTTTCAGGAGCCGCTCGAGCGTCCGGCGATGCTGAAGCTGGTGCGAGCGACCAGGCCGCTCGTTCTGCACGAGTTCAGGCGCTACGTCCGAATTCCGGTGATGACCGAGGTATCTGTAGTTGGAGACGGCCGCCGCACGACTGCCACCAGCATCGAGATGAGCTCCGGCGGAATGTCTCTCAAAACTGTCGAAGATTTCTCGGCGGGCGCGAACGTAGAAGTATCGTTCGCCCTCATGACTCTGCCGCGCGTCAACGTGCGAGCCGTGGTGAGCTGGAACAAACCGAAATCGCTGGGAGTCCGTTTCGATGCGGCCGACGAGCGCCGGCTGAAAGTGAAGACCTGGATCGATTCATACCTGGAAAACTAGCGATTCCTTGCCGCGCATACAGACAGGCCCGCAGCGAAATTGGGCGCTCTGTCCTCTTTCAGTCGTTTCTTTCTTCTGCGATCTCGCGGTTTTCAGCTGCTGACTTCAGTGCGCTGTCCGATCTCCCGCTAAAATACCTTCGTGCCCGAAGCCAGCACTCGCGAAGTTTCTGCTGCTACGCATCCGGAGTCCGGCCCTCGCCGCTGGAGTCTTCGCCAGCGAATTGTCCTGAGCATGATTGTGG
>JASLEQ010000043.1 GCA_030151135.1 Candidatus Sulfotelmatobacter sp.
TTGGTAAGAGCGCATCGTTCGACTCTCATTTTTGTGAACAGCCGCCGCCTGGCGGAGCGAATCTCGGGGGCCATCAACGAGCTAGCCGGGGAAACGCTCGTCCGGGCACATCATGGCAGCATGGCTGCTGAACAGCGTAAGGACATAGAAGATCGATTGAAACTCGGCAGCCTTCGCGGTCTTGTTGCCACGTCGTCTTTGGAACTCGGCATCGACATGGGCGCTGTCGATCTCGTTGTGCAGATCGAATCGCCGCCGTCCGTTGCAAGCGGAATGCAGCGCGTCGGCCGCGCCGGCCACCATGTAGGGGCAGTCAGCAAGGCAACGATCTTTCCCAAGTTCCGCGGAGATTTGCTGGCTTGCGCCGCGCTCACGCGCGCAATGTACAACGGCGAAGTGGAGTCGGTTCACTACCCTCGAAACGCCCTTGACGTTCTGGCTCAGCAAATCGTCGCGATGGTGGCGATGGAATCCTGGGATGTTAACCAACTCTATGGCGTATTACGCAGCGCGGCTCCCTACGGAGCCCTGACGCGCAGCTCGTTCGAGGGCGTGCTGGATATGTTGTCAGGACGATATCCGTCCGACGAATTTGCCGATCTTCGTCCGCGAGTTACGTGGGATCGTCTGGCTGGAAAAGTGACGACCCGCGAAGGAGCTCGCCGCGTTGCGGTAATCAATGGCGGAACGATTCCCGATCGCGGGCTCTACGGCGTCTTTCTGACCGGTGCCACCAAAGGCGCTCGCGTCGGAGAACTTGATGAGGAAATGGTATTTGAGAGTCGCACCGGAGACACGATTATTCTTGGTGCGACGACCTGGAGAATTGACGAGATCTCTCACAATCGCGTCGATGTTTCCCCTGCCCCTGGCGAGCCCGGAAAAATGCCATTCTGGAAAGGCGACGGGCCGGGGCGTCCGGCTGAGTTTGGAGAGAAGATTGGCCGCCTCAGCCGAAAACTACTAGCGCTTCCCCGGGCCGTTGCTGTTTCCACGCTGATCGATGAGCACAGCCTTGACGAAAATGCCGCAGAGAATTTGCTTCGTTATCTGGAAGAACAGAAGCTGGCTACGGGGCGTGTGCCAAGCGATCAGGACATCGTCATAGAAATCGTTCGGGACGAACTCGGGGATCGCAGAGTGTGCGTACTTTCACCGTTTGGAAACCGCGTTCATGCTCCGTGGTGCATGGCCGTTGATGCCAAAATCCGCGCCGAGCGCGGATGGGAAGTGGAAAGCTTATGGTCGGATGATGGATTCGTGATTCGTCTTCCTGATAATGAGGCACCCATCGATGAAAACCTGCTCCTACCCTCACGAGGAGAACTGAAAGACCTGGTGGTACGCGAACTTGGATCGACTTCACTATTCGCAGCGAAGTTTCGAGAAGCAGCGGCACGCGCACTTCTGCTGCCCAAGCGCCGGGCGGGACAACGCGCGCCGTTATGGCAAACACGAAAGCGCGCCGCTGATTTGCTCGCAGTAGCCGGGCGCTATTCTTCGTTTCCCATTCTCCTTGAAAGCTATCGTGAATCTGTTCGCGACACTTTTGATCTTGCGGCTACGGCGGGCATTCTCGGGAAAATCGGCAACGGTGAAATTCACGTCACCATGCTCGAATCTCAGAAGCCCTCTCCATTTGCTTCTTCGCTGCTCTTCAGCTATGTCGCCAACTATATCTATGACGGAGATGCTCCGCTGGCGGAGCGAAGAGCTCAGGCGCTCTCCATCGATCAGTCGCAGTTGGAAGAACTGCTGGGCGACACGGATTTGCGGGAATTACTCGATCCGCTAGCGATCGAAGAAGTCGAGTCAAGGCTACAAATGCTTGACGAGGAATATCACGCTCATCACACGGATGGCATTCACGACATGTTGCTCCGGTTGGGTGATTTGAGTGACTCTGAAATTGCCGCGCGATCGTCGGAGGTGGATGTCGCGGCGGCGCTTAGCGCCCTGCTTGGTAGTCGGCGTATTCTGCGAGTTCGTGTTGGGGGCGAGCCCCGCTACATCCCGGCAGAGTACGCAGCACGATATAGGGATGCACTCGGCATCCCTCTGCCACCCGGACTCGCGGAGGCATTCCTTCGTCGCACGGACCAGCCGCTTCAGGAGATTGTCCGACGCTACGCCCGCACTCATGGCCCATTCACGTCGGTAGCGTTGGCAAAGCGGTACATCATGGAGATATCGGAGGTCGAATCCGCATTGCGCCACCTTCACGGTCAAGGCAAGCTTTTGGAAGGCGAATTTCTGCCGAAGGGTTCGCATCGTGAATGGTGCGACCCGGACAGTTTGCAGCAGATCCGACGGAAGAGCCTGGCGAACCTGCGTCGCGAGATTGAACCCGCCGAACAACGCACCTTTTCGAGGCTTTTGACGCGCTGGCAGGGAGTTCACGTTCCTCGCAAGGGTCTAGACGCTCTTCTGGATGCCATCGAGATTCTGCAGGGCGCCGCCATCCTGGCATCGGAATTGGAACGCGAAATCTTGCCGGCGCGCGTAGCCGGATATCGGCCGGGAGATCTCGATACCCTCATGGCCGCCGGCGAAGTTATCTGGACCGGTGTGGAACAAGTGGGCGAACGCGATGGACGAATCGCCCTGTATCTGACCGAGTCGTTGCCACTCCTGATTCCTCCCGCGGGAGTTGCCGCCGAGCGGGAGCCCTTAAGCGATCGAGCGCAGCAAATTTCTTCTTTCCTGGAGAAGAATGGAGCGTCCTTCTTCCCGCAAATCAGCGAGGCTGTTGGTGGCGGGTTTCCGGGCGAAATTCTCGACGCAATTTGGGAGCTGGTTTGGCGCGGCGAAATCACAAACGACACGTTTCACACTGTGCGACGCCGGTTGTTTCCTCCTGATCGCAGGAATGAACGAAGAGAAGGGCCGCCTGGATCACCGGAATTTGTACGTCGCTTGCGCAACCGCAAATCCGGCGACGGGGTGCTGGGCGGCCGCTGGTCCCTGCTGCGTGGGCGTTTCTCGCCTTCCGTCACTCCGACTGAATGGAGCGCGAACATCGCGCAACAGCTGCTTACACGCTACGGTATTATTACTCGAGAAACGGCGATTGCCGAGAACATTCCCGGCGGTTACAACACAATCTATCCGGCACTTCGAACGATGGAAGAAAGTGGGCTTATTCGGAGAGGAATGTTCGTCACCGGCTTAGGAGCAGCGCAGTTTGCCTTGCCGAGTGCAGTGGACATGTTGCGGAGTTTGCGCACCGTTCCGGCGGAACCGGAGTCGGTAGTTCTCGCAGCCAGCGACCCCGCAAATCCCTATGGATCATTGCTTCCATGGACACACTCTGACGGTCCGCAAGCCAGCCCGCACGCGATGTCCAGAGTGAGCGGGGCAAGTGTTGTTCTCGTCAACGGAGAACTCGCCGCTTTTCTTCGTCGTAAGAATCCATCCATCAAAGCCTTCCTTCCCGAAGCCGGCCTGGAAGATTCCCATATTGCTGCACGGTTGGCCCGTCAGATGGCAGAGTTGGCGGTAAAGCGGCAGGCAAATCGGCGCTCCGGTCTGCTCATCGCGAACATCAACGACGTCCCGGCACGGGAACATCCGCTTGCTGGCTTCCTCGAGGAGGCAGGATTCTCCGACAGCGTAGGAGGTTATTACATGCGCCGTGTCGCGAAGCCGGTTTCCGATCCCGAAGAGGAGGAATACGCTGAGGATGAAAATCCCGCGGAGATCGCCTAGTGCCTGAGGGAGACACAATTTTTCGTGCCGCGCATACCCTGCACCGGGCGTTAGCCGGCCATAAAATCACGCAGTTCGAGTCTGTTTTTCCGAAGCTCAGCCGTGTCGACGTTGACCAGCCAATTTGCGGGCGCGTCATTGATCGAGTTGAAGCCCAGGGCAAGTGGCTGTTGATGTATTTTTCCGGCGGCCTCATCCTGCTCACGCACATGCTGATGTCGGGAAGTTGGCACATCTATCGCGTGGGCGAAAAGTGGCGTTTGCCTCAGCATGCCATGCGGATTTTGCTCGCGACCGAACAGTTTGTAGCCGTCGCCTTCAATCTGCAGATCGCAGAGTTTCACAATATTGACTCCCTGCGCCGTCGCGGCGGGTTCGCAGCGCTTGGACCTTCCTTGTTATCGAACAATTTCGATGAGGGCGAGGCGGCCACGCGTCTAACGGAAAATCCCCACATGGAGGTAGGTGAAGCCTTGCTCAAACAGTCGATCGTTGCGGGCATTGGCAACGTGTTCAAATCCGAGATTTGCTTCGCCTCTTCCGTGAATCCCTTTCGGAAAGTTTCGTCCCTAACGCCGGCGGAAGCGGCGCTTTTGATGTCGACTGCTCGTAAATTCTTGCGGGCAAATGTCACTCCCACTTCCGGGAATGCGATCGTTACCTACACCGGGATGCGAAGAACAACATCGCGGGCCAATCCAGAAGAGCGCCTCTGGGTCTACAAACGTGGCGGCGAGTCATGTCGACGTTGTGCGACGCGGATCGAATCGCGAAAGCAAGGTATAGATGCCCGCATTACCTTTTGGTGTCCACAATGCCAGCCAATCGGTAGGTCGAAGGCTGATTGCAAGCGATCCGGATGGCAATAGGATTCGAATTTTGAGGCAGACGTCGTTTCAACGACATAAAGGCACGGCGGGCGCCGTAAAACAATGGAGGCAGTGGTAAACAGCGCTAACGAATTACAAATGGATTCCGGAGTATCACAGGCGGATGCTTGTCTGATTTTGAGTCTCAGTGCCCGTCCGAACGATAATCAGCGATCCCTGTTTACAAGTTTCTAGCGCTCATCACAGATGCGATCTCCTGTCACACATCGGGAACGGGATCTACTTGCACCCGAGTTGAAACGCTCGCGCTTCACGGACCGCAGGTTGTTCCGGGTCGGCCTCATGGCAGTTGGCTAAGAGTTCCGAGAAATACGTCTGAGCTTTCGTGCGTTCTTTCGCTTGTTCCGCCGCGCGAGCCGCCCCGTACAAACCGTTCAAGCGTCCCGGAGCCCTGCGCAAGTCAGCTTCAAATGCATCGAGCGCCAACACAGGCTGATGCGCTTCGAGCAGCATCTCCCCGAGAAGTTCACGGGCCGGCATCAGGGTTCCTGGTGCGGCCGGAGGCCGATCGATCGCGTCTTCCTGATCGGCGGCTGCGCGCATCTCGCTCAAGCCCTTATCCTTTTGCTTCTGCGCGAATAAAATCCATGCCGAGATCGTTTTCCGTTGAATGTCGACCAGGGAGGCAGACCACTGGTCTCCATTGCGGATCAACTCGCACCCCGGATCTTCTTTTGCGATTGCGGTAAACGCCGCGTTGGCCTTCTGATACGAGAACGAGTGCAGCAATGTAATCGCCCGATTAAATTCTGTTTGCACTGCTGGAATGCAAGAAGTCGCGAAGTGGACCGTACCCAGCTTTTCGGGCTCGGCGCGGACGTGTTCATGCTGCTCAGCAGACGACGCACTCAGCATGAGCCACGGGAGCAGAACGAATGACACCCCGTAACGCCAAAATATCAATTCCTTCACTCTCACGTTCATATTCCCGCCTTCATCAGGATCTCGATTGCCAGGTGGTTCTCTTTGGAGAGGAAACGTCTCTCGAAGCGCTCCTCGCTGCCTTTTGGGTCATACAATCCCAAGCCTCCATCAGAACAGGTCAGATATAGCCAGCGGCGAGCGGAGCACCGTCGTCGACGTGCCGGGGAGAATGTATCTCTGGGCTTGAACCTCAATGGGCGAGTTCACGCTCGTTTGCCGACGATTCCTTTCTGACTCGGAAGTGGTGGATAACACAAGTACCGCCTCGGGGGCATGGGCGTCGTATTCGAGGCCGAGGACATACGCCTGGGCCGTCATGTTGCTTTGAAGTTTCTGTCCGAGGAAGTGGTGCAAACAAAAGAAGCGAAGTCTCGATTTATGCGCGAGGCACGCGCGCTCTCTGCCCTGCACCATCCCAATATCTGCACGATTTTTGAGGTCGAAGAACAAGAGGGGCGGCCCGTGATCGTCATGGAACTCCTCGAAGGAAAGCCCCTGAAGGAAGTCCTGCGGAACGGGCCTTTGCCCGCTGATAGTCTGCGCAGACTAGGAATTCAGCTAGCCGACGCACTGGACGCTGCACACAATAAGGGAATCATTCATCGCGACATCAAGCCGGGAAACATTTTTGTCGCCGATCGCGGGCAGGCCAAGATTCTCGACTTCGGGGTGGACCGAGTTCGGGGAATGGCTGGACCGCCAGGGAGTTGGTCGCCACGGAGAGACTGACCAGTCGCCCTCGTTCTGGTTGTGTACCTCTTCCTTTAAGACCTGATTTTCCTGAGCAACGGTTGGGTGCGAGATTATTCGATTCGACGGTTGGATGTAGCAATGTTGAATCACCGATTCGGAAACCCTTTCTGCTGCGTCATCGTGCCGGAAGGCATGGTCGAAATTAAAATCGAGTCAGAACTGAGCGGCAACGCGCAAGGCTCTGAGAACAGAACCAATAAAGGAATGATGAATAGTGTTGTGCCCTCACCGGATGGCCGTCACTTGGCCTACGGTTATCAGGCATTCGACAGCAACGTGTGGATATTACAGAAGTTCTAAATCGCTCTGGACGTACATAGTGACAGAGCAGTCCCGTTTATCTCTACTTGCGAAGTATTGAAGCGCATGCCAAATTTGTTCCCCCCTGCCACAAATTCACCATTCGCGAACCGATTTGGGTACCTTCGGTGGGACCGCCATCAACGACCTAGGACTGCCGGATTGCAGAGGGGCTGTATTTCCTTAAGTCTTTGAGTAAATCACGGCGGCTCCATTGTCAAACACTCGGGTTAGTGTGAGGAGAGACTCGCATTTGCCATCCGCGCATCCCGGAAAATAGTTATGTCCGCATCTGCATCCTTCCAGAGGCTTAAAAAATCCTGAAACTTCTGGCGGGATTCTGCCGGACCAGCGCCTCGCATCGTGGCTTTTGCCAGGCCAAGACGCGCCAATGAAGCGGTCGGGAAATTCATCGCCAAACCAGGACGATCAATCAATTTCTGGAACTCACGTGCTGCTCGGGCGCCGTCTGAGGACGCGAGATAAGCCTCGCCGCGCAAATAGACGGGATAAAGGGTGGCGACCGATAGTTCGGGTGCTGTCGCCAGTTCCAGAGCAGATGTCGAGTTCAGATCCTCGACCGCTTGTGCAGATTCCCCATTCCGCAAGTGCACTTCCGCCCGGATAATGGGCAGCCAATATTTTTGGACAAAGGTACCGGAGGGATACTCGCGATTGAGTTGATCGCTGATCTTCTTCGCCTGTTTGGCGTCACCGACCTTGGCGGCGACAACAGCTGCGAGGGTCTCCGTTTCCTCCGCGTGCGAAAGCTTGAGCGCTCGATTCATCGCTTGCCGCGCCGGGACGGAGGCACTGATCAAGGCGTCGCGCATCGCTGACTCCGCCAGACACGCAGCCGCGGACTCCTTGTCGCCCTCATGCTCCATCAGTTCGGCTGCAACTCGCGCGATCTCGCGGCTTTTCTGGAAATGTCCGTAGTAGGCTTCAGTGTTGGCTTCCGTCGCGAGTAGCAAAGACTGTGCGCCTGCAATTTCTGATGAGTGCAGAAGAATTTGTTGCATGGTATCGCGGTCACCTGCGAGAAAAGCACGCCAATAACGCACCTGCAAGAGGAAGTCGTTATCAAAGTGCCGCTTCTGCGCCTCAGCAATCACTGCATCGGCCTCGCTCAATCGGTTCAGCGCCATCAGGTTGACTGCCAAATTGGAATAAGTTGTGGCGCGTGCCGGATCGATTGCCAGGGCCGCGCGAAAGCTCTCGACGGCCGCTTCGTAATCTCCAAGTTTTGCCCGGACCGTCGCGAGATGGTTGAGCACACCGGGTTGTCTCGGATAGTCACGCGCCCACAGTTCGTATACGCGAGCGGCGCTTTCCAGTTGGCCGGTTACATATAGGTTGTATCGCGCGTCGATCGCCGCCTTTTCCGCTTCGGTGACACGATCTCGCAGTTCGTACGCCTTAGTCGCGTTGGTGCGCGCCAATTCGGTTTCATTCAGGTTGTGATAGATGGTGGCCAGTCCGCCGTAAGCCATGGCAAATTGCGGATCAAGTTCAATTGCCTCCTGAAACAGTTGAACCGATGCCTGGTCTCCCTTACTGTCCCACGTGGAAAGCGCCATGTTGTAAGCCTTCAAGGCTTCCAGCGATGGGGTAGTGGCTGTCTCCAGCGGGACACCAAATCGTTGGATTGAAGGAACTGACTCACCTAGGCGCTGCCGCAATCGGGAGGTCGCTTTGCCCAGCGCATCAACTACTTCTTCTTTGTTCTTTGCCTCAATCTGTTCGTCAGCGATCGCATCTCCGGTGTCGCAGCGGATCGCAGCGAGGCCGATGAGGTAGTTTCTGCCCAAGCTCGAAATCTGCCCCTGCACCGCAACTTTACTGTTGGCACGTTGACAGACTTCAAGCGCGACCGCTCCCGTCAGGCGCTGGTCCGGCGAGCGGCCCATCTGCTTCAGAATCGTAAAAGCCTTGCGTTCTGAAACGATGTTGAAGAATGGAGATTGCTCGAGGTCTACGAGGAGCGCTTGCTTCAGAGTGTCATCGAAGATGTTGTCGCCTGTCGTGTTGACGAAATCTCCGAGAACGATCGAGTCCGTCGTGGTCACCTGGAAGGCTGGTCTTCGCCACTTCCAATAGGCACCACTGCCTAGCGTAATGCCGAAAGCCAGCATAATTAATAAGGTGAGGGGCTTGAAAATCCAGCTTCGCGCTTGAGCGCTAGCCATGGGCACGGGGGCCGAAGGCAACGCCGGAAGAGCCTGTTGCGGTGCTGGCGTCGTAGCCGGCGACGAGCCAGCGAGCTCCGGTTGAGATAGGACCGTGACTGGCACAAGGAGCCGGTACCCACGACGCGGGACGGTCTCAATGAAGCGAGGATTCTCTGCCGAGTCGCCGAGCGCGTTGCGCAGCTTGCGCACAGCAGTGTTCAGAGCATCGTCAAACTCAACAAAGG
>JASLEQ010000343.1 GCA_030151135.1 Candidatus Sulfotelmatobacter sp.
GGGATTTGTCGATTCCCACACACATCCAGTTTTCGTCGCGCCGCGCCTCGTCGATTTCGAAAAGCGTATCGATGGCGCCTCCTACGAGCAGATCGCTGCCGCGGGCGGCGGAATCCGCTCCAGCCTCGAAGGAGTGCGAAATGCAACTAAAGCGGCTCTTAAAAACAAAGTCCCGAAAGTCCTGAACGACATGGCCGCCCACGGAACCACCACAGTCGAGGCCAAATCTGGCTACGGACTCACGCTGGAATCCGAACTGAAGTCCCTGGAAGCCATCAAGGAAGCGGCAGCGAACTGGCCCGGAACTGTCGTTCCTACCCTGCTCGGAGCACATGTCGTCCCAAAAGAGTTCCAGGGACGCTCACAAAACTACGTTGAGATCGTCTGTACAGAGATGATTCCGCAGGCGGCACGGCGGAAGCTGGCCCAATTTGTCGATGTCTTCTGCGACCAAGGGGCTTTTACGGCGGACGAAACCGCGAAGATCTTTGACAGCGCGAAGAAGCACGGCCTGAATGTTCGGGCTCACATGTGCCAGCTTTCGCAGACCACGCTGGAACCGTTTCTACGGTTCGATCCGGCATCGTTCGACCACATGGACCACCTGAGCGACGCCGACATCGCAGCATTAGCCCAGCACAACACGGTCGCAACACTGGTTCCGGGAGCAAATTATTTCCTCGGCTTGAAGGACTATCCGAACGCGCGGAAGCTGATCGATTCGGGAGGTCCGGTTGCCTTGGCAACGGACTACAACCCTGGAACGTCACCGACGATCAGTATGCCGATGGCGATGTCGCTAGCCTGCACGCACATGAAGATGTCCCCCGCGGAGGCATTATCGGCAGCAACCATCAACGGCGCATGGGCGCTGCGGCTGGCCGAACGCAAAGGCAGCATCGAGCCGGGCAAAGACGCTGATTTCGCCGTGTTCGACGTGAACGATTATCGTGAGATACCCTATTGGTTTGGAGCGAACCATTGCGTGATGACTGTACGAAACGGGGTTGTTCAGCTGCGCAACTGAACTTTTTGGGGAATCACTACGTACAAATCTGAAGGAATCGTGCGCCCTGCTCGCGCGCTGTAGAAGCCAGAATCCCGAAGAAACTCCGACTGAACGATCGAGGACAACAAATCATGAAGCGAATGCTTGCCCATCTGACCTTTCTCGCGCTCGCCATCTCGATGGCCGTAGCCCAGCGGCTTCCCGAGATCGCGCGGCCCGAGAACTACAAATTGAAATTCACGCCCGATCTCGATGCCGCGACCTTTGAAGGCGACGAAACGATTACGGTCCGCGTGCTGAAAGCCACGAACCAGATCACGCTGGACGCCGCGGATATCAATTTCCACGAGGTATCCATTACCGCGGAGGGTGCGACGCAGAAGGCAACCGTCACCCCTGAAAAAGAAAAGGAGATGGTCGTTCTCCAAGTGGAAAAGCCTCTTGCGGCCGGAACCGCGACCATTCACATCTCGTACTCCGGAATTCTGAACAGCGAGATGCGTGGGCTTTACCTGGGGAAAGACGATCAGGGCCGCAAATATGCCTCTACCCAGTTCGAGGCAACCGACGCGCGCCGCGCCTTCCCTTCCTTCGACGAGCCGGATTACAAAGCGACATTCGACATCACCGCTGTCGCGGATAACGGCCTGACTGCGATCTCCAATCAGAAAGTTATCTCCGATCAACCCGGACCAGGCAACAAGCACACGGTTAAGTTCGCGACGACCGCGAAGATGTCGTCATACCTTGCCGCACTGGTGATTGGCAACTTCGAATACATTGAGGGCGAATCTGACGGCATCCCAATTCGCGTGTACGCCACCACCGGCAAGAAGGAAATGGGCCGGTTCGCGCTCGAAGCTGCGGAACACATTCTCAGCTACTACGACAAGTATTTCGGGATCAAGTATCCCTACGGCAAGCTGGATTTGATCGGCATTCCGGACTTCTCTGCCGGGGCCATGGAAAACACGGGCTGCATCACCTTCCGCGAAGTGATCCTGCTGATCGATGAGAAAACTGGATCGGTGGATCTCAAGAAAACGATCGCCGACGTGATCGCCCACGAGATGGCCCACCAGTGGTTCGGCGATCTGGTCACAATGAAGTGGTGGGACGATGTGTGGCTCAACGAAGGCTTCGCCACCTGGATGTCGAGCAAGCCGGTTCAGGCATGGAAGCCGGAGTGGAACGCAAAGCTCGACACGGTTTCCGATACAGGCCAGACGTTGAACGTCGATGCCCTGGAAAATACCCGCCCGATTCACCAGTCCGCGAACACTCCTGCGCAGATTCAGGAACTTTTCGACGGGATCGCCTACGGCAAGGCCGCGGCAGTGCTCCGGATGCTCGAAGCTTATCTGGGAGAAGACACGTTCCGCGCCGGTGTGAATGCGTACTTGAAACAGCATCAGTACGCCAATGCGACGGCAGAGGACTTCTGGGACGCGCAGGCCAAGACCTCAAAGAAGCCCGTGGACCAGATCATGCCCACTTGGGTGAAGCAGGCGGGCGAACCGATTATTGATGTGAAGGCGCAATGTTCCGGCAATTCCACCAGCGTGACGCTCACGCAGCAGCGCTTTTACTTCGATCGCGCCAAGTTCCAGTCTCCCGGCGATCAACTCTGGCAAATTCCTCTTTGCATGCGCGGTTCGAGCGATAGTACAAACAAATGCGAACTCCTTACAAAGAAAGAGCAGACCGTCACTCTCTCAGGATGTTCCAGCTGGGTGCTGGCCAATGCCGGCGCCGCTGGATACTACCGCGTAGGCTATCAGCCGGAAGCGGTTCACGCTCTCGCCCATGATGCGGAAACCGAGCTCAGTCCAGCGGAGCGCATTGCGCTGCAAAGTGACATCTGGGCTTCGGTGCGAGTGGATCGCGAGCCAGTCGGAGACTATCTCGCCTTTGCTCAAGGATTGGCTTCCGACCAAAACACCCCCGTCCTGCAAGACATGTTGGGACACCTCAATTACATTGGCGAGTATTTGGTGAACGACAGCGACCGAGACTCGTATCGCGCATGGCTGCGACAACTTCTCGAGCCCGTCATGAAAAATGTGGGATGGGAGCCGAAGCCCGGAGAAACGGCCGAGCAAAAAACTCTTCGTCCCCGCGTGCTGCTGACTCTGGGCCGTGATGCCCGCGATCCCGAGGCATTAACAGAGGCCCGCAAAATCGCGGATAAAGCCCTCAGCAGCCCGTCGTCCGTCGACCACGACCTTGTATTTGCCGCATTGCCCGTGGCTGCAATGAATGGTGGACCTGATTTTTACGACAAAGTCATGTCGGCCATGAAAGGCTCAAAGTCGCCGGAAGACTACTACAATTTTCTGTTCACGCTGCCGCGCTTCAGCGATCCCAGCCTGCTCCAGCGCACCCTCGATTTTGCAATCTCGCCGGATGTACGGTCGCAAGATGCTCTTCAACTTGTAACGAGTGTGTTGAGAAATCCTGACGGACAGAAAGTTGCCTGGGACTTCATCCGTCAGCACTGGAGCGAACTGGAGAAAGCGGGCGGACCTTTTGCCAGCGCCGAAGTTGTTGGCGCAACCAGTGCGTTCTGCGATCCAAGCCTGAAAGACCAGGTCACGCAGTTCTTCAACGAACATAAGGTTGCGGCAGCCGAGCGCACCTATAAGCAATCGCTCGAGCGCATCAACGACTGTGTAGACCTGAAGTCGGAACAGGAGCCGCAACTGGCTTCATGGCTCGGACAACACGGAAACGCTGGCGGGAAGTAATTTCCCGCGGACCACTAAGCCCGGAGATTCTTCCGGGCTTTTTCTTTTGCTCGGATGAAGAAGCGCTGCATAGCGCTACGGCATCACCGGCAACACCAGGTGCGAAGGCAGATCGTGCGAGCAGTAGATTCGTTGCGTAGCCGGGATGAAATCCGCTGCGGTCGCTTTGTAGATGCTCGGCACATATTTCTGCGGATTGCGATCGATCACCGGGAACCATGTCGATTGAATCTGCACCATGATGCGATGCCCTTTGAGAAATCGATGATCGTGATCCCGTAGCGGAACGTTCCACTCCGTCGGCTTGTTGGGCGCCAGCGGTTCGGGTTTCTCATAGCTGTTGAGGTAGCGGCCGCGACGGACCTCCATCGCGATGGGTAACTCGTATCCGTTCAGCGACTCGGCGTAGCGGCCCGGATCCGGTCCTTCGTCAGGACTCCACGCGTTTTTCTGCGCATCCTGCGGATAGACGTCAATCAATTTCACGATGAAGTCGCTGTCGCTGCCAGAGGTAGACGCGAAAAGATCTGCGGCCAAAGGCCCGGTAATTGTGACATCGTGGTCCAGCGGGTCGCTGACGAACGAGAGCACGTCGGGGCGGTGATCCACGAAGCGCTGGTCTGCAACTTCCCAGGTGCGCCAGTCGCCCTTCGGATAAGTGGGCGAGATCGGCCGCTGCCGATAAGGCACGGGATTGGCCGGATCGGAAATGTACTCTCGGTAGGCTTTGTCGTCGCTCCCCTTAGGCTCCGTAAATGACAACGTGCCATCCGAATGCAGATACAGATTCGTGCTCTTGGCTTCCTTGGGGGGCCAGACTGGATAGGTGTGCCAGCTATTGGAACCGCTCTGGAACGTGGTCGCTTGCCACCCAGGTTTTTCCCCGGAACCGTGCAGGTAGTAGCGGAAAAATGGCGCTTCGATGTTCTCGCGAAATTCGCGCGAGGTTTCATGACCGCCGAAAGGAATCAGTCCAATGCTGTCTCCCTTTGGAGCCCACCACTCTCCGTGATACCAAGGGCCCGCGACCATGAAATCTGTGTGCTCAGGATCGTTTTCTTCCGCGTGACGAAAAATCTGCCACGGCCCCCACGGATCTTCCTGGTCCCAGAATCCGGCAACATTCAGGTTGGGCACGGTTGAGCTATGAAGCTGCCGGACCCACGCCTCCTTCTTCCAGAAATCATCATAATCGGGATGATCAACCGTCGAATTCCAGTAGGGGATCGATCCGTGCAGGTACTTGGCATTGATGTTCGAGAGAGGGCCGAGATTCAGATACCACTCGTAGGTATCGTAAGTTTCAAAATCGAAGTGCGTGTTCTTGTTCTTGTCAGCTTGCTCCATCACGGCGTATTCGAAGTCGTAGCTCTCGCGCAGCGCGCCGTAGCGGTGGTCGTCGTCGTTCATCCATTGATCGACCGGTGAAGCCTGCTCGCTGATGGCCTTCAGCGCAGGATGCGGGTGCAGAAGCGTCAGAGCCGTCGTCAGGCCATCATAAGAAACGCCGAACATACCAACCTTGCCGTTATTATTCGGAACATTCTTTACGAGCCAATCGATGGAGTCGTAAGCATCGGTTGTCTCGTTCGTCGCCTTGGGATCGTTCGGGTCGACCCAGGAAGACAGATTGAAGACGCCTTCGGATTTGAACCGGCCGCGAAGGTTCTGGATCACGAAGATGTATCCGTCAGCGGCCAGCTCTTTCATGTATGGCGGCATCTGCTCCGGCGGCTTTTCCGGTACGCCGTAGGGGGTGCGGCGAAACAGAATTGGCAACGCCCCCTGCTGATCCACCGGCGTCAGGATGACGGTCTGCAACCGAACACCGTCGCGAACCGGCACCATCACCTCTTTCAGCTTGAACAGCGGCTTGGATGGCGGATTGTTTTGCTGGGCGATCGCGCACGAGATGAAAACAGCAAACAACAGGAACGGTAGCTTCAAAAGGCGCACCAGTATTGCCTCCGGGGGCAGAATACTTGCATGGAACCAGAGCGCGCAGTATATCAATGCGCGCCTCGCAGTGGAATTGGTTTCACTGGGTAGAAAAACCTCCGAACCTCCACCACATCGCGTTCATCTATGATTGGTGGTTCTTATAATTCATTTGGAAAGCGAGAAATCATGAGCAAGTGCAAGGGATATGCTGCAACAACGGCCCGGGCTCCACTGGGTCCGTACTCGTTTGAACGCCGCGAGGCTCGCGAGCACGACGTCGTCATCGATATCAAGTATTGCGGGATTTGCCACTCCGACATCCATCAGGTGCGCGACGAGTGGAGCGAGTACCAGGAGGAATCCATCTTCCCCATGGTGCCCGGACATGAAATCGCCGGAATTGTCTCGGCTGTCGGCAGCAAAGCATCCAAATACAAGGTCGGCGACAAAGTCGGCGTGGGTTGCTACGTGGACTCGTGTCGCCACTGCGCGGAATGCAAGCAGGGCCTGGAACAGTATTGCTCGGTGGGGACGATCTGGACCTATAACGGTCGTGACAAGGAGGGCGCGCCGACGTACGGCGGCTATTCTGAAAGAATCGTGGTCGACGAGAATTACGTGTTGCGCATGCCGCAGAACCTGCCGCTCGAGGCTTGCGCGCCCCTGCTCTGCGCGGGCATCACTCTGTATTCGCCACTCAAACACTGGCACGCCGGCCCGGGCAAAAAGGTTGCGATCGTCGGCATGGGCGGTCTCGGACACATGGGAGTGAAGTTGGCGCATGCCTTGGGTAGCGAAGTCACCGTATTAAGCCAGACTCTGAGCAAGCAGGCAGACGGCAAGAAGTTCGGTGCGAGTCATTACTACGCGACCAGCGATCCTGAAACATTTACCAAACTCGCCGGATCCTTCGACCTGATCATCAACACCGTCTCGGCCAAGCTCGACTGGAATCAGTATCTCGATCTTCTTAAGCTTGACGGCACAATGGTGATCGTCGGACTTCCGGAGAAGGACATCCCAGTTGGCGGCTTCTCTTTGACTGCCCGCCGGCGCAGCCTTGCCGGATCGCAGATCGGAGGCATCGGCGAAATTCAGGAAATGCTCGATTTTTGCGGCAAGCATGGCATCGCGTCTGACGTCGAGGTCATTCCCATGCACAAGGTCAACGAGGCATACGAGCGGGTGCTCAAGAGTGACGTACGGTATCGCTTCGTCATCGATATGGCGACGCTGTAGTTACTCGGTACTCCCCACTCGGTGCGCAGTGCTTTCTCTGTTATATTGCGTTCAAGCCCCGTGTTCTCGAGCAGCGGGCTTCCGCACGCATGGAACTGACCTCGCCCACGGAGTTTGCCAAGCAGAAGGTCCTGGCTGTTCAGGAATACACGATCCTCGCAGCGCAGTCCGTGGCCAACCTGTTCCGAAAGCCGTTATATATCGCCGATATGGTGCAGCAGGCAGATCTGATCGGCGTGGGATCGCTGCCTATCGTGGTACTGACCGGTTTCTTCACCGGCGGCGTGCTTGCCTTGCAGACTGCGAACACCCTCCAGCGTTTCGGATCGATTACGCTGATCGGCCAGCTGGTTTCGACGTCGATGGTCCGCGAACTTGGTCCTGTGCTGACCGGCTTGATGGTCGCCGGGCGCAATTCCTCCGGTATGGCCAGCGAACTCGGATCGATGGTCGTGACCGAGCAGATCGATGCCATGCGGGCGCTTGGCACCGATCCGATGAAGAAGCTGGTCACCCCTCGCGTGACAGCTTCGGTCTTCATGCTGTTTTTCCTGAGCATCATTTCTGATTTCGTGGGCTTGGCTGGTGGCCTGATGGTCGCGAAGTTATTCCTCAGCCTCGACGCTCGCCAGTATTGGAACAACGCGTGGCAGGTCCTGGTGCTACAAGACGTCTTCATGGGACTGCTGAAGCCGGTCATGTTCGGCTTCATCATCGCCACCATCGGCTGCTATTACGGGATCACCGCTCGCGGCGGCACGCAAGGTGTGGGCCGCGCCACAACCCAGGCCGTCGTTGCCGCCTCCGTTCTGATATTGGTTACCGACTTCTTTGTCACCAAGATCCTGATCTCTATACTTTCGTATCGCTAGTATGTCGTCGCCTACTTTACCTGCCGAGTGCCCTCCCGCGATTGCTCAACCCGGCTCTGCTGCTGCGATCGTCTTCGATGACGTCCACGTGGCATTTGGGGAGAACGACGTTCTCCGTGGCGTCTCGTTCGAACTTCGTTATGGAGAGACCAAGGCGCTGTTTGGAGTGGCGGGATCAGGCAAGAGCACCATCCTGAAGCTTGCGCTCGGCCTCTTGCCCCCGGATTCCGGACGCATCACCGTCCTCGGCAACGACGTCACCAGCATGCGCGAACAGGACATGTTCCCGATGCGCTCGCATCTTGGGATGGTCTTTCAGGAGAGCGCTCTGTTTGACTCGCTCACGGTTCGAGAAAACGTCGCCTACCGCCTCATGGAAGAGAGCGGCGTCTATAGCGATGACATTGACCGCCGCGTCCGCGAATCCTTACGGTTCGTCGAGTTGGAGCACACCGTCGACCTGTTTCCCTCCGAACTTTCGGGAGGAATGCGGCGGCGCGTCGCCATTGCGAGAGCGATCATCACCCAGCCGGAGTTGTTACTTTATGATTCGCCGACTGGCGGGCTCGATCCCGTCACGTCGAACACCATCGTGGAATTGATCATGAAGCAGCGGGATGTCTACCGCACCAGTTCCCTGCTGGTGACCCATCGGTTGCAAGATGCGTTCACGCTCGCAACGCACGAATTTGATCCGAAGACCAGTCAATTGCGGGCGTTGCCCAAAGGTCAGTACTGCGATGTACCCATGAGTTTCCTCATCCTGCGCGACGGCAAAGTCACATTCGACGGCGACATCCGCGAACTCGCTCACACCAAAGACGAGTACATCAAGGAATACATTTCCTAACTCAGTATTGTCATGTTGAGCGGAGACCGAGTCGCGCAGCAGACTCGGTCGAAATATTCCTGCGTTCACCACGAATGCTGGCTACGCAGATTCCATCTCGCGAGAAGCGCAAAGCGCCGCTGATGACTCGGATTCACTTTCCCGCCATCGCTTTCTCCACGTCCTCTGCCTTGGATGGCAACGCCGCGCTTAGCTTGATCAACTTGCCGTCATTGTCGACCAGGAAATCATCCTCGATGCGAACTCCGATGTTCTCCTCCGGAATGTAAATGCCCGGTTCAATCGTAAACACCATTCCAGGTCCGAGCGGCACTTTATAGTCGCCAGGATCGTGCACATTCAGGCCCAGGTAATGGCCCAGCCCGTGGATAAAATATTGATCGAGTGGCTGCCCATGGAGATCCTTGCCATGACTCTTGATGTAGTCTCTGGCGACTTTATTCAAGGAATTCTCCCCATCGCCCACGAGCGTTGATTTGCCCGACTGAAAAGCTGCCATTGCGGCTTCTTGAGCTCCGCGGACGATTTCGTAGATCTCCCTCTGCCGCGCCGTGAAGTGTCCGTCCACTGGAAGGCTGCGGGTGATATCGGCGGCATACATCGAATACTCACCAGCCGCATCGATCACCACAACGTCGCCGGCCTTCATCGTGCTGGTGTTTTCCGAATAATGCAGCACCGTGGAGTTGTGACCCGAGCCGACGATGGAAGAGTAGGCGGCGCGTTCACAGCCACGCCGTTCCCATTCGTATTCCAGCAGCGCGGAAATCTCGTACTCCTTCACATTCGGCTTCACCGCCTTCATCGCGGCCAAGTGGGCAGCCACCGATGCGTCAACCGCCTTCCGAATCAGGGCAATCTCTCCGGCATCCTTCACCGTCCGCTGGGCCGTGATCATCTCTTTTACATTTTTGAAGAAGACCATGGCCGTGCTGTGATGAAGAAATTCGAGTGCCTCGGAACTGGGCGACGATTCGCCATTGGGTGGCAGGTCGGTGTTAACAATCGGCGGCCCAGTCGCAAGCAGTTTTGCGACTTCATCGGGCAATTTGCCCATCTCTTCGACTCGATCGAATCCCGTGATCTTCGTCGCGTCCGGATTGTCTGCCCCCAACTGCGGTCCGGTAAATTTTTCGAGACGGAGATTGCGTGGCGGAAGAAAGAGGATTTCCGTATAGGCGCGCGCCGCCGCTTCGCCTTTCGCTTCGGCCGCCGGTGCAATCAGCAAGGCGGCTCCGGGCACCGTAGTTCCCGACAGATAGTAGAAATTATCTTCCTGTCGAAAGCCGGCGGCCTGATCGTTCTGGTGGCGCCGCTGGAGCGCATGGACGCAGTCTACGGCTTTCGACAGG
>JASLEQ010000006.1 GCA_030151135.1 Candidatus Sulfotelmatobacter sp.
TTCTTCAGGCGGTGGAGCACTACCACGTGGATCGCAAGCATGCGATTGATGTCCGGGAATCCGCGATGGCGCTGTTCTCGGGACTACGTAGCGTGCACCGTCTGCCTCCCGAGTATCGAGAGTGGTTGTCCGCGGCGGCAATGCTGTACGAAGTCGGTGATTATGTAAACCGGAACGGGCATCACCGGCATACGCATTACATCATTTCGAATTCGGAGATCCTGGGTTATACCCCGCAACAGCGCAGGATCATCGCGGCAATCGCGCGGTATCTGGGAAAATCGCGGCCCACAATTGAAGATGGCCCAATGAAAGCAGTAGAAAACGAGGATCGCGCCGAAGTACAGAAAGCAATTTTGCTTCTCCGGCTGGCAAGGGCGTTGAACCTGGGGAGGAGCCGAGCGGTGGAAAAAGTCAGAATGGCTGTGCGTTCAGCGGAGGTAAGACTGACCCTGGTGCCGCGACGTCGTATGGGCGTCGATCTGGAGCTTTGGGCGATCGAGAAAGACGCCGCCTACTTCCGCGAAGTTTTCGGGCGGGAACTTTCGACGGCGGTGTCGTAGAGAGTTCGTAGAACTTTGGGCGTCAGGCACCATTGCAGCGTACCGGAACTTCGGCGCATCTCGACCTTTGCCACAGCTCCCTTCTTGAGTTCAACTGAGGCCTCACATCCAGAATCGCTGATGATGGAACCGAGAAACTGGCTCAGGTTGGGATTATGGCCAACGACCATGAGGGCTTCTTGCCGGGCGTATTTTTCGAGAATCTTGCGGAAATCCGCGAGACCAGCCTCGGGGCGAAGCCCAGTATCAAGCTGCAGCTTTCCCTCGTATCCGAGTTCGTTCCCAACCAGAGATGCTGTCTGAGTGGCGCGCTTGAGAGGGCTGGAGACGATGCTTTCTACTTGCACGTCGAGGGCAGAAAGTGCGCGGCCGATATAACCGCATTGCTCGATTCCCTCTTTGTCGAGGGCTCGTTTTTCGTCTTTCTTCGGATTCGCGAGATGTTCACCGGCGCTCGCGTGACGCAAGAAATAAAGGATCATAGATTAGCTATCGCACTCTCGCAGTCGTTGCCCGGCGACGTTTGGGAAGCTCGGGCGCAGGAAACACCAGCGGCGCCTTGCCTTCCGCGACGGACATCAGAAATTCCTGTGCACTGAAGGCCGCCGCTCCAGTTGGTGGACGGCGTTTCCGCGTTCCGCGGATCGGCTGCCAAGCCGGGATGTAGCTGGCATCCTGTAACAGGATTCTTGCCTTGCGGTTGTCCGCGAGGTAAGCATCGAGTATCTCATGACGAACGCGGCTGCGAAGCATCTCGTCGCGCAAAGGCACGAGGACTTCTACGCGTTCATACAAATTGCGCGGCATCCAATCGGCACTGCCGATGTAGATCTCTTCGTCGCCGCCATTGCCGAAGAAGTAGATACGGCTGTGCTCCAGGAATCGTCCCACGATACTGCGGACTCGAATCTTGTCGCTGACACCGCGAACGCCAGGACGGAGCGCGCAAATGCCGCGCACGATTAAATCAATTTCCACTCCCGCCTGTGACGCGCGATAGAGCGCCTGTATGACGTTCTTATCGAGAAGAGCATTCATCTTGGCGATGATGCGCGCAGGCAGACCTTCTCGAGCGTGTTCAGCCTCGCGGTTGATCAATTCGACGGTCTTCTCCGCTAGATCGAGAGGCGCCACCAGCAAGGGCTCGTAGCTTGGATTTTCCGCGTAGGCCGTCAAAAAGCTGAAAACATCATGAACGGCGCGAGTGATCTCGGGATTGGCCGTGAACAGGCTGAGATCCGTATAGATCCGCGCTGTGTTGGTGTTGTAATTGCCGGTTCCGATATGGCAATAACTCCGGGTGACGCCATCGGGGTCCCGCCGAACCAATAAAGACAATTTGCAGTGTGTCTTGAGGCCGACCAGCCCGTGAAAGACCTGCACGCCGGCATCTTCAAGATCGCGCGCCCAGCGGATATTCGACGCTTCATCAAAGCGCGCCTTCAATTCAACCACCGCAGTCACTTCTTTGCGCGAGGCAGCTTCAATGAGGGCAGGAACAATAAGAGAGTGCTCGCTTGTGCGATAAAGA
This sequence comes from Candidatus Sulfotelmatobacter sp., assembly GCA_030151135.1. The sequence continues at coordinate 2,095 of JASLEQ010000006.1, forward strand.
GTCTGTTTGATGGAGAGGACGTTCTCGTCGTCGGCCGCCGATTCTATAAAAGCGACAACGGCATCGTAGGAATCAAAGGGGTGATGCAGCAGGATATCGTGCGACCGTAGCTCCTCGAAAAGATCCTTGGATTTAGCGGTGAGACGAAGTTCCCGAGGTGTAAAGGCGTGGTATTTCAAGTCGGGACGGTTTACCTGCTCGTAGACATTGAACAAACGCAGCAGATTGACTGGCCCGTTAACGGGAAAAACCTGCCACGGGTCGAGCTCGAAAACCGTCCGGAGGCGCTCAATAATTTCGGGGTCGGCTTCGGCTTCGATCTCCATCCGCACAGCATCGCCCTTGCGGCGATTATGAAGTTCGGTGCGCACCGATTCAAGCAGGCTCCGCGCTTCTTCCTCGGCCAGATATAAATTGCTATTGCGGGTCACACGAAATGCGGCCGATGAAACGATGTCGTAGCCGTGGTACATCCGGACAGCGTGGTGCGCCACCAGGTCGGCTAGGAAAATGAAATCCGCGGTATCTTTCGAAGGCAGACGGATCAGACGCGGAAGCACCCGGGGAACAGATACAACGCCCGTGTAGGTAAGGGCAGAACGACGCCGACGGCGTAATAGAAACGCAACGCAGAGCGCCTTATTGATAACGCGCGGGAAGGGATGGGCGGTATCGACGGTGACTGGAGTTAAAAGGGGATCCAGTTCCCTCTCACAATAGTCGTCTACAAATTGGAGTGCCTCGCCATCAAGTTCACTCAGGCCGAGCACCCGAACACCGTTTTCGGCAAGCGCGGGACGCAGGCGTTCG
>JASLEQ010000389.1 GCA_030151135.1 Candidatus Sulfotelmatobacter sp.
ACGCCGGGATATTGCGATGACGGGCGAGATCACGCTTCGCGGCAAAGTTCTTCCGATCGGTGGATTGAAGGAGAAGCTGCTGGCAGCCCATCGCGCCGGATTATTCGAAGTGATTCTGCCGAAGGACAACGAGAAGGATCTAGCAGAAGTTCCGGAAAACCTGCGCACCGCGATGAAGTTGCACTTCGTTGACACCATGGACCAGGTGCTGGCAGTCGCCCTGGAATCGCCGCTGCCGAAGGTTGTGGAAGAGGAAACCGCGCAGCCGATCGCTCCGCCGCTGACGACGGCTACGCCGGAGAGCCCGACGGCGCATCAGTAGAAGGCGCGCCGCTATCGGCTATCAGTCAGAATTCAAAAAAGGCCCGCTCACGCGGGCCTTTTCTGCAGGTACATACGGCGAATCTGCCGAGCGCGCCTGAGTTCAACGGAGCGTTGCGGATTTGCCTCGAACACGAACTTTATCGCAAGACCTGAAACGGCAGGTTGCTGTCGAGCGTTCCAGTGGACGTTGTCACTTCGATCGTGCCGGTGGTCGCGCCGGTTGGTATCTGCGCTTTCAGATAAGTATCAGCCATCACCTTGAACTCCGCTGCCACTCCGTTGAACGTCACGCTGGTCGTCCCCGTGAGATTGTTTCCAAGAATGTTCACAACCTGGCCGACTTTGCCGAAGTTGATCTGCGCCTGAACGAATGGACCGAGGCCCATAGAGAGGGAGTAGAGCGCGCCACACGCTTGGCCGCCGGTGCACCCGGTATTCCCGCCGAGGTCCGTGCCTCCATAAAAGATTCCATTGGTCGACTGGAAAAGGCTGGCTTCAGGAAATGCACCATCCGGACAGATGCCCTGCTGCACATTACAGAAGTCGTGGAGCACGTTCAGCGTACCCTGTCGCGTGAACTGGTAGAGCGTGCCACAAGGGCTGCCAAACCCGCTGCCCGCACAATTGTTATAAATGGATCCACCAACCGACGTCGTGCCATAGAGATTTCCGTCGGTGCCCTCGATGACCCCGCCAATCGGATTTAGTCCGCTCGGACAGACGTTCGCAGAGCAGAAGCTGTAAACGGTGCTGTATTGGCCCGAGAGACTTAGGCGGTAAATGGTACCGCAACCACCAGAGCAGCCTGTGCCGCCATAGTAGGTGGTGCCGTAGAGGTATCCGTCGCTGGCTTCTATGAGCCCCGAATATGGCGTGTAGCCATCGGTGCACGTGATCTCGGAGCAGAACTGATAAAGCGTGGTGACTTTGCCTGTTGGAGCCAATTCGAAAGCGACGCCATAGTTCAGTGGACCGCCCGCCGTCGTAACTCCATAGAGATTTCCATTCGATGCCAGCACGAGCGGGGCACTGGGCGTGGCGCCGTCAGAGCAGTAATTTCGAGAGCAAAAACTGTATAACGTGGTCAGTTTGCCCGATGGGGTGATTTCGAAGATCGTTCCACTCTGATAGGCTCCGCCGGAATTGGTTGTGCCGTAGAAATTGCCGTTACGTCCAAGGGTGAGAGCCGATGGATCGCTGCCATCGATGCAATCTGTTGCTGTGCAAAAGTTGTATAAGACGATGAGTTTGCCGCTAGTGGTGATCTTGAAAGCGATCCCCCCGTAGGGATTTGTTCCTCCGGCAGCCGTAGTGCCGTAGAGGCTTCCATCCGGGCCTTGGACGAGAGGCCCTTGTGGGCCCGCGCCGTCAACGCAATTTGCCTGCGCGCAGAAATAGTGAATCGTTGTAAGCGTGCCATCGGGGGAAATACGAAACGCTGTGCCATTGCCATTGCGGATCCCGCCTTGAGCGGTGACACCATAAAGATTGCCATCGATTCCCTGGATGAGCGGTGCGATGACTGACGCACCATTGCTGCCGTCGAAATCGAAGAGCGTGTTGAATGTTTGCGCCTGCGAGGCAAGTACCATCCCGCAAAATAAAACAACGAAGGACGCAATCCTCCAATACCGAGTTCCGGTCATAAAGTCTCCTTTTGATTTTTGCTGCCCAGGGACGAATCAGGTGAGACCAATTGCCTCAGGGTTGCGGACCTCGCACACTTTCATGCCCGAAGAACCGAAGAACGCGAGCCATTTGTTACGCGGTTACGGCCGGCAGGGGAGATTACCGACCGCGAATGGCGATCATTATGTCTGCACTAATTTGGCGTGTCAACGGCTGCAGGTTTTTGCATACACCTGTTGCGAAAGGATGTTCGGTGCCGATTCAGGTTGATGGAGGATACTGCGCGCGAAATATTGGCCGCGGCGTAGCGAGCGGCTATGATGGCCGGCCTCGAAAGTATGTTTGCGGCGTGGCTCCCAGCATCGTCCGAAACATTTCAATGAAGGCACTCACGCTGTCGTAACCGACTGCGATAGCGACCTCCGTGACAGATTTCTTTTGTGCCAGCATCTCAAGGGCAGCAAACAACCGTGCCTGCTGTCGCCAACGGCCAAAGGACATGCCAGTCTCTGCTGAAAACGCGCGCATGAAAGTACGGCGGGACATTCCGGCAACCCGGGCCCAAGCGTCGAGCGTGCGGTCATCCCCAACATGATGCAGCAGAGCATCTGCAACTCTGGCCAGTCTCGAGTCTCTGGGTATGGTCAAACGCAACGGCTGCTGGGCAGGGTGTCGAATCTCATCACGAAGGGTTGTGATTAAGTGCTTCTTTGCCGGGCTGAGCGGCTGGCCGAGTTCCCATCCGACCATTCGATCAACGATGGCGAACAATAGCTCCGATGAGTTGAACATGCAGGGCGTCTTAGGTAATCCGCGGCACATTTGCGGAGACAAGTCGACCATCGCGCCGGCAGCGCCGCCGACAGAACGCGCCGCGTGCGTACAATTTGGCGGTATCCAGGCACAGCGCCGGGATGGATGCATCCACCGTTCGCTTCCGGCCTCCACGATGATCAGCCCATGGGTCAGAGCGACGAGTTGCCCACGAGGGTGGCTGTGCTCGGGTGTCCAGCCCTCGACCGTCCGCCTCTTGAAGACGTATGCCAGGACCGGCGTATCGCTCTCGTAGAGTCGCCCCAGTTCCTCCCTGTTCTTCACCTGCAGCATGGATTCGGAAGGTTGACC
>JASLEQ010000057.1 GCA_030151135.1 Candidatus Sulfotelmatobacter sp.
TGGCGGTTGAGACTATGTCTGCGTGTGGGCCAAAGATTGCGATCTTTAGGCTGGTCGGGCTCTCGGTCGAAATTGTTGGTCCCAGAAATCGAAAGCCATTTTCTCCGACCTGGGCGTAAGGTTTTTCCATGGTGATGTGGCGATATTCAATGTGGCCATTGTGCACGCGCCCGAGGTAGATCGGAGCGATGTTCTTATTGTTGGGATCGAAGAGCATCTCTCCGGTGACACCGTTGTAATTCGTCAAGCCAGTGAGGGCGTCGCGGATTCGGCCTTTATTCAGTCCAGCACGGCAGATCGCGTCAAGCAGTATTCGCATTTCGTCGTAAGCAAGCGCCGCAAAATGATCGGGCTTGTCGTGGTACCGCGATTCGTAGCGCGCGACGAACTCCAGCCATTGAGGGTCACTTCGGCTTGGGTCAAAGGGATAAACCGCCTCAAAGCCTTCGGCGGCCGGCCCCGCCAACTTGATGAGTTCGTCACCGATCGTGCGATGGCTGCCGAAAACCCGTTGCTTCATTCCCAGTTCTTGCATTTGCTGCAGGATTAAAGCTGTCGGAGCGATGTCGGTCCAGAGCACGATTGCGTCTGCACGCGAATCCTGGATCACCTGCAACTGGCGGCGGAAGTCGGTGTCGCCAGGCATGAACTTCTGCTCGATGACGACGGGATGATTCAGTCGCCGCGAAGCATCCTTAAATTTCACGACTCCAAACCGGCCGTAACGATCATTTACCCGAAGAAGAGCGACGCGCTTGAGGTCTAGCTCCGAATAGATGTGGCGGGCGAGCGTATAGCCTTGCACGCGATCATCCTGAATGGCTGTGTGATACCAGGGGATACCGGTCTCCGGAATCGTGGGGTCAGTTGACTCACTGTTCACGAGCGGGGTTTCTGCTTTCAGCACGAGCCGCAGCGCGATGTGAGTGGACTCGGAGCTGAGGGAGCCAAAGATGGCCCATACTTTGTCATCGTAAATCATGCGGACGGCATCGTTGGAAGATGCGCCCCAAATGGCAGAGTCTTTCGAAACGCCATTGGCCGCCGAACTGATTTGCCAGTTGTCGTAGTCGTTGTGGGTGATCAGACGAAATGGCTTGCCACCGTATCCGGAATGGGCATTCGCCTCGTCGATGGCCATGTTTGCGCCGTTGAGCATGCGATTGCCTGCGACCTGGTCAGGATGATCGTAGAGAGGGGCGAGAAAACCGATCCGGACTTCGTTCAGATCCTTCAGCTCCGGGTCAGGGATCTCGCGCGCAGCGCCATGGTACTCGATAACATCCTGGTAGTACTCGTAGTACGGAGTGGTGAATCTGGAGAATGGGCGGAGGTCCTCCGGTGCGCCCGCGTATGGCTTCAGGGACCGAGGAACCGGCGGGCCCGGAGAATTCTTTCCGCACGCACACGGAGCGAATGTCTGCGCCCATGATGCGCAAGCGAACACCAAGCCAATGAATGGAAGGAAGGCGACGCGCATGTCACTTCTCCTCAGGTCAGAACTGACTCATACTGCCGACGTGTCCCGTCGAAACATTGCGATCGCCTCGATTTCGATGAGCAGATCGGGGCGGCAGAGAATCGCCTGAATGCCGGTCGACGCAGGCAGAGGGTCCAGCTTTTGCTCCTTGTAGAAATCGGTACGCTCTTCGTTGAAGGCCTGATAATCGCGCTCGATGTCCCGCAGGTAGCAGGTGGTGCGGACGATGTCGTGCCATGTCGCTCCTTCAGAGGCGAGTAGCTTGGTGATGTTGTCGAAAGTACGCCGGAGCTGCGCCCGCAGATCTCCGACGTGCACCGTTCGTCCGGCGTCATCGATACTGGCGGTGCCCGAAATCAACAGAATGGAGAGGCCATTCAAGTCGATCCGCATGCCGCGCGAGAAGGCGCTTCCATAGTCATATGCTTCATTGAGTGCCGAGTGGTTGGTAATCGCCCGCTTTACAACGGGCGCTGCGGCTACTTCTGCGAGTAATTCCTGAACGTTCATAGCGATGATTCCTGCCTTCCTTATCTCGTGGTTTTTGCTTGATTGCTGTGAAGTTTGGCCGCAAGAGGCGAATCCTTCACACGAATGCCATGACTCAATCCATGTGCGGTCGCAACCCATAGGTCGTCCCCCTGGAAATCGACGCCGAGGATGTAGTTATGTGCCGGAGCGCTTGAGACCCGAATGCTCTTGACCACACCATCCGCGTCGCGCACCAGCATTTCCGGCTTATGGGTGTCGAGCGCAGGGCGGTACACGGCCCAGTTCGTGCCATCGTAGTAGGCCAATCCTTTATCGGTGCAGAACCAGACTCGGGTTGAATCGACCCCTTTGATTTGGTTCAGGAAATTGCTGGGCAGGCCACTGTCTTTGGTCAGAAAGTTGTGCCAATAGCGTCCGTCATACCGGCTCGCGCCGAAGTAGGTTGCGACCCAGAGAATCTTATCGACGTAGCTGACGGATGTAGTCACTTCGTGAATCAGGCCCTGGTCTTTCATGACGACCATTTCGGTTTCGCCGTCAGGATCGTTGTAATCTTTCCAGCGCTCGGTTTTCTGGTCGTACTCGAGAACTCCGCCTCCCCAGATTGCGTAGTACACCTTGTCATCCGCAGGACTGACGGAGTAAGCCCAGATTTCGTACATCGGAGTGTTACGCGCGTTGAAAAGAGACCACTGCCCGGTGCGCGTGTTGAGGCGGCTGGCACCGGCGGCGGTCGCGGTCCAGACGTAGTCGCCTTGAACACCTACGCCGTAAACGATGTCATTACTGAGACCGGAATTTAGCTGAGTGAAAGTATCGATGCGGCCGGCCGAGATGCGGCTGAGGCCGCCCATCGTTCCAGCCCAGACGTCGCCGGTGCTCCTGTCGAGAGCAAGAGAAAGAACGGCCTGATGGGCGAGGCTCTGCTCTCTAGCGGATGGGTCCGGACGAAAGATTTTCCATGTCCCATTTTCGTAGAGGCCAAGACCATTGTCGGTTCCAGCCCAGATTCGATTGCCGTCAACCAGAACACTGTAAATGTGATTGTCGGGAAGGCCGTTTGCCGCGTTGAAGTTTTCCCAGCGAAACATCGGCATGTCTTGCGTGACTGCAAGGGACGAGAGGATTAGAAACAATGCGGCGAGCACGCAGGCGCTGCACGCGAGATCCTTCGCTCCGCCTGAAATACGGCTACGCTCAGGATGACGCCCTCGGTGTGCAGACGTTTCAGAATCAATTTGTGGTTTCGGGTTCCGCTTCATAACGTTTTCAAGTACTCGATAAGATCATTCAATTCATCTTTGGTCAGATCGTTGGTGACGCCATGCGTGTCGTTCGGGTTGAAAACGGTCCAGATTTCTTCGAGGGAGCGCGCCGATCCGTCATGCAGATAGGGGGCGGAATACGCGATGTCTGGAAGTTGAGGAACGTCAATTACGGGCGAACGGTCAGTGGATTTGCCTGATCCGACGTTAACTTGTTTTTGGTTGGTGTACTTCGGTCCGCTATGGCAATAGGTGCACTGATTGGCCTCTGGTATCAAGATTCCATTTTTCGCAGTTGTCCGCTCGAAGATGGCTTTCCCATGTTCCTGTGCGGGGGTCAGGTCGCCGTTCTGCGAGCGGTAACGATTGGGGCGGTACGGCAGCGAGTAGACGAAAGTGACGAGATCGGTCAATTGCTGGTCGGTAAAACTCTGCGAGCGGAAGAAGAATTTCTCGGTGCGTGGGCCACATTCGGTGGGCATGTCGGGATTGCCGCCGTTCCACTTGAAGGGCTCCGTTCCGGCCAAATTTTCGAGGGAACGGTTGTCGACGATATCTTTGCCGAAGCCGTCAGGCTCAAGATCCCATTGCAGGCCGTCAATGGTGGCATCGATGTGACAGTTGGAGCAGCCGAACTGGCCTTGGAAGGCGAAGTCGGCGGTGTAGAAGAGGCGCTCTCCACGGCGCAGCGCGTCGACATTCTTCGGGCCGCCGAGATCTATTGTCGAGATTACCGTGTCGGTAAGGGTGTCGACGACTGAGATGGTGTCGTCGAGCCGGTTCGCCACATAGAGGCGCTTGCCGTCGATGGAAAGCAGGACTCCGCGGGGATTGTGACCGACCGGGATTCGTCCTGATACGTATTCAGCCGAAGCTGAGAGGTCATTTGCGAAAGATTTACCCCGCGTGCGAACCGTCTTCAGCAGATTATGCACATCGATGACGGTGATGCTCTCCGAACCGGCAGTCGTCAGGTAGATTTTCGCTTTGTTGGGCGTAATCGCAATACCCCATGGCATCGCATAGTAGCGATCAAGCTCATCGATCGGCACTTGTACGACGCTGCCGACATCATCTCCGAAGACGGTCAACGAATCTCCAAAGACCGAGCCATGCTCCACGTGTGCGAGTGGAATCAAATTCTTGGGGCGGAGTTGGGCCGCGACTAAGAGTTTGCCGTCCCGCGAGGAAGCGAGATGGAAAACACCGGCGACATTGTGCATTGGCTTGCGCTCGACTACACGCTGAGTTTCTGTGTCGATGACCGTGATTTCAGACGCGGGCGGAGTGCGATAGGCTCCAGGATTCGGATAGATGTGCGTGCCATAGATAAGCTTGCCGTTGGGTGAAGCTGCGAGATAACTGGCTCCACGGCCGGCGAGGAGCCGTTTGATCTCCAAGCCAGTCGCGAGCTCGATGACCGAAATATCATCGCTCAGCCGGTTGGCGACATAGAGATTCTTTTCGGTGTGATCTAGCGCCACTCCGCCAGGCTCCATTCCCGCGGGCAGTGATCGGGTGACGTGGCGAGTGGCTGTGTCTATCTCTGAGACCGTGTCGGCCCATGCATTCGTCACATAAAGAAAGTGGCCGTCTCGTGTAATGGTCAGACCGCGTGGAACATGTCCAACTCTGATGATTGCGGTAACTTTCCCTGATTCGGCTTCGACCACGCGCACCTCATCGCTTCCCTGACAGACCACGTAAAGCAGGCCGCCATCGGGCGATGAGACCATCTCGATGGGGGAGAGGTAGCGTTCTTTTGGCAACTGTGGTGACGGGCTCGGGGCGGGCGTTGCCGCAATCGCGAGCAGACAAACTGCCAGAATGGAACCAATCCTGAGCAGGTTATGGAAGCTCGCGTTGGTGGGGCGGGAACGCATTTACGGTTCCTCCACCGTGAGCACATGATCGACCGAGAGATTTTCCAATAGCTGCTCGCGTCCGCTGGGCCAGTGGATCGTAAGCTTGTCGACTTTGGTGGCAGCGCCGATGCCAAAGTGGATGCGACCATCATCTTGTGAGAGATAACTTGATCCGGCGAAGCGTTGCGCGATCTGCTTCCGGCCGCTGGCGACAAGCTCGAGATGAGCACCGATGCCATCACGAGAGCTCTTTTTGCCTATCAACTTCACCGTGAGCCAATGATTGGAATTCTGCGAAACGTTGTGAAGAAGCGTTGCGGGTGCGCCGAGGTTCACGACGAACGCGTCGATCTTGCCATCATTGTCGTAATCGGCGAAGCAGGCGCCTCGCGAGACAGACTTCAGATCGAGCACTGGGCCCGCCTCCCGGGAGACATCGGCGAACTTTCCCCCGCCAAGCCCGCGAAACAAAGATTGTTCCTGCGGTACGAGATGGATCAAGCCGCCGTGAAAGATAAGTATGTCGGGCCAGCCGTCGTTATCGAAATCAAAGACGCCGCTCCCCCAACTCACATACTGCGCGGTGGCTTGTGAAATTCCGGAGCTTGGTCCGATGTCTTCAAATCCATTGGCGCCCATGTTGCGCATGAGGCGGTTGTACTTAGAGTCAGTCACCCAAAGGTCGAGACGGCCGTCGCCATCAACGTCGGCAAAGATCGGGCCCATTGATGAGGTGTTTTCGCCGTTCTGGCCGTAGGCGACGCCGAGCTCTCCAGCGACCTCTTCGAATGTGCCGTCATGCTTGTTATGAAAGAGGAAATTCTCGGTTTTATCGTTCGCGACATAGATATCGGGATAGCCATCGCCATCGTAGTCGGCAGCCGTGACGCCCATCGTGCGGCCCTTGAAGGCTCCGATACCTGACTGGTCGGTCACGTCGGTGAACGTTCCGTTGCAGTTGTTGTGATAAAGGCGATTAGTTTCGCCTGCGTAATCGAGCGGCCCAGGATAATTGTCAGCGGAATAATAGTTCCGGTACTTGGGATCGAATTTCACATAGCGGCCGACGAAGAGGTCGACACAACCATCGCGGTCGTAATCGAGCCAGGCGGAACTGATCGACCATCCCTCGATAGTGATGCCCGCTTTCGCGGTGACATCCGCGAAGGTGCCGTTGCCATTGTTGCGGTAGAGAATCGCTTTGCCATAAGAAGTGACGAGAAGGTCGACGAAACCGTCGTTGTCATAGTCGGCGGCGATGGCCGCGGTTCCGAACAGGTCTGCGCCGACGCCGGCTTGATCTGTAACGTCGGTGAACGTACCGTCTCCGTTGTTGCGATACAAATGATTGTGAGGCGGCGCCGCGGGGAGATGCTTCAGGGGATAAGGATGGATGCCGCCTTCGAGAGGCTTACCTGTCACGACATAAAGATCCGGAAAGCCGTCATTGTTGTAATCGAACCAGACGCATCCCGAGCCGGTGCTTTCAAGCAGAGAGCCGAGTTGTTCCGCGCCGAAGCTGTGCGTGAACTGGATGCCGGATTTTGCCGTGGCATCCTCGAAGCG
>JASLEQ010000503.1 GCA_030151135.1 Candidatus Sulfotelmatobacter sp.
CAATGGCGCGCAAATCATCATCGACCAATTCCTGGTGGCAGGCGAAGACAAGTGGGACTTGCTATCGGGGGTGGTGTTGCTGCTGCCCCACGGACATGAAGGCCAGGGTCCGGAGCACTCGAGCGCACGCATCGAGCGCTACCTGCAGCTTTGCGCGCGGGACAACATGCAGGTCTGTCAGCCGTCGAATGCGGCGCAATATTTCCATTTGCTGCGTAGGCAGGCATTACGAAAGTGGCGGAAGCCGCTAGTGTGCTTCACGCCTAAGAGCATGCTTCGACATCCGGAAGCGGTGTCGCCATTGAGTGACCTGTCGCGGCCCCGTTTCGAGCCAGTGGTGCCTGATCGCGAAGTGCAGAATGTAGAACGTGTGTTGCTGTGCACGGGCAAAATCGGGCATGAACTTCGCATGGAGCGTCGACGTCGGAAAGACACATCGACGGCGATTCTCATGCTCGACGAGATCTATCCTTTCCCCGAACGCGAACTCGAAGACGCGTTAGCGCAGCATCCCAACGCGCGCGATTTTGTGTGGGTGCAGGAAGAGCCGGCCAACATGGGAGCGCTTTCGTTTGTGGAACCACGACTCCGCAGACTGCTTGGGCCCGGAGTCAGAACGATCAAGCGCGCCGCCAGCGCAACGCCTGCAACGGGCTCTCACAAAGCGCACGAGCTGGAACAAAAAACTTTGTTGAACATGGCGTTCACAACAATCAAAAGTTAAGTTACGTAAAAAAGTGTAAGAGAAACGCCGCGCTTCTCGAGCGCGGCTTTTTTGTTTTTGGTCGTAGCGCGAGAGAATTTTCTTATGGAATTTTGGAGGCATTGTTGAAGCGTTTATAAAAACTCGTAGCCATTCGTAAATCAGTTTTCCATATCGCTGAAAAGACGTGAGCAGGTTTGGTGAGACTCTTGCAGTGGAGAGGTCAGGTATTGAGCTCGAACTATGTCAGTGCCTACCTTGAAGCGGAGAGATGTGAATGAAAAATGTAAAGAAATTTTTGACGTTCGGCGTGCTGCTAGCGCTGGCCTCTGTGTTTGCTCTGGGCCAGGCAATCAGCGGCGACCTGGCCGGGACAGTACGGGATGGTTCAGGCGCCGTGCTGGCGAATGTCACGGTTGAGGCGACGAACATTGCCACGGGCCAAAAGTTGACACAACAGACCACCTCGGTTGGCGAGTACCACTTCGCGAACTTGCCGGTGGGTCATTACAAAGTCGACGTTAACGCGAATAATTTGAGCGGGGGCTTCGCCGATGTCGAAGTCCAACTCAACAAGACCGCCACTGCCAATGTTGTGGCGCAGGTCGCAGGGACTGGCACAACTGTCGAAGTCACCGGGCAGACGGAGTCCATTGATACCACCACTGCGCAAATTCAGAATACTTACGAGTTAAAGCAGACTCAGGATCTACCGTCGGCGTCGGTCGGCCTGGGAGTGTTGAACCTGTCGTTGCTTGACGCAGGTGTAGCCAGCTCGGGCGGCATCGGCGTGGGTACCGGTCCCTCGGTTTCCGGCCAGCGTCCCCGCAACAACAATTTCACTGTGGAGGGTGTAGACAACAACAGCAAGTCAGTCACTGGTCCAGTTGTGACGATTCCGAACGACGCTGTGCAGAACTTCACGGTGCTGCAAAACCAGTTCCAGCCGGAATTCGGTCACTCCTCCGGCGGCCAATTCAACCAGACGATCGTCAGCGGCACGAACAAACTTCATGGCCGCCTCTACGAATACTTCCAGAACCGCGATCTCAACGCGATCGACGCGTCGACGGCTCGCACCGAAGCCCCGGGGCCCTACACAAACCCGCGCTTCGACAACAACCGGTTTGGTGGCCAGATCGGTGGTCCGATCATTAAGGACAAGCTGTTCTTCTTTACCAACCAGGAATACAACCCGAATGGCAACGTGACGGGCGGGTACTACGCCTGCGCCCCAACGGCGACCGGCTATGCCCAACTGGCTGCTCTTGCCAATCCGGCAACCAACTACTACACCGGTCCCAACCAGACCGTTAACGCAAATAACCTGAAGATCTTCCAACAGTACGTAGGCACCGCTCCATCGGTGGCTTCGGCGAGCAGCGCGTGTCCGTCGTCCACGAAGTGGCAGACAGGCGTCGATCCAGTCACTGGAGCTGCGATTTACGATCCGAATGGCATCGAAACCGGTCTCGTAAACACGAATGGCTCGTGGTATCAGAACACTTACACCACGGCGAACAGTATTGACTACAACATTTCGGACAAGGATCAGCTGCGTGGCCGCTGGATTTACCAGCACTACACCAGCCTTGACACCGCGGCGAACATTCCGACCTTCTGGACGCCACTTCCGGTTCGCGACCAGTTGGTCGCCATCAACTGGTACCACACCTTCACCCCGTCGCTGACCAACGAGTTCCGCGCCGGCTTCAACCGCAACACGCAGTACTACACGGTTGGGAACCAGTCGTTCCCTGGTCTCGATCAATTCCCGAACCTGCAGATCAACGACATGGGTGTGCAGATCGGACCTGACCCGAATGCTCCACAGTTCGGCGTACAGAATATCTACCAGGCCACCGAAAACTTGAGCTGGGTGCACGGGCACCACAACTTCAAATTTGGTGTGGAAGGACGCAAATACATCTCGCCGCAGGGCTTCACGCAACGTGCGCGTGGCGACTACGAGTACACAAACTTCCAGGGATATCTGGATGACGTAGTTCCGGACTACCTCGGCGAACGTTCGACCGGGAGTAACACGTACTATGGCGACCAGAGCGCTATTTATGCGTGGGGTGGCGACGAGTACAAGGTCAATCAGCACCTTACCGTTGATCTTGGTCTCCGTTATGAATTCACCTCGGTGCCCTACTCGGAGCGTTTGCAGAGCCTCAACGCTGCGGCGAGCGTTCCCGGGTTGATCAACTTCAGCTCCCCCCAACCGCAGTACACCAACTTCGCTCCACGCATTGGTTTCGCTTACTCACCGGGCACCTCGGGCAACACGTCCATTCGCGGCGGTTACGGCCTCGCGTATGACGTATTGTTCGACAACCTTGGCCTTCTCTCGGTACCTCCGCAATTCGGCGGAACCTGCGATGTGGGCAATGGGCCAACGGCGGCTTGTCCGTACAGTACGACCGGCTTCCTTGCCAATGGCGGCTACCCGGCTGGTAATGGCAGCGGACTGCAAACGTTCCCTGACATACCGACGCAGCAGGAGTTCACCTCCGGTTACGTGCCGAATCAGAAGATTCCGTACACGGAAACGTGGAACCTTGGCATTCAGCATATCTTTGCCAACAAGTACACGCTGGAGACGCGCTACGTTGGAACCCGTGGCGTTCACCTCCCGGTGCAGGATCAGCTGAACAAGCAGCCTCAAGTCACTGCAGCTAACTACATTCCAACCTTCCTTACCCAGCCGACGTCAGCGCAGATCGCGGCAATCCAGCCGTTTACGCAGTCGCCGCTAGGGTCGTTCGTACCGTCGTACATCTCGGGTTGCGCGGGCGCAGCCTTCGCTTCACCGTGTTTCGCCAGCAGCTTGACGTCTTACCAGCCGTATGGTGGATCGCTCTACCATGGCTTGCAGACCCAGTTGAGTCGGAACTTCAGCAACGGTCTTCAATTCCAGGTTGCCTGGACGTGGAGCCATGCTTGGGACAACTCGACGGCCGAGGTCTTCTCGACGCAGCTTACGCCGCGTCGTCCGCAGAACTCGCAGGACGTAGCGGCTGATTGGGGCACCTCCGCTCTGGATCGTCGTCATCGCGTCACCGTTGAGTTGCTGTATGACTGGGCAGGCTTCAAGAATTCGAATTGGCTCATGAAGAACGTCCTTTCGAATTGGGAAGTGGCTCCGGTCTACACCTTCCAGTCGCCCGAATACTGGACGGCACAAAGCGGTGTGGATTCGAACCTGAACGGAGACGCCGCGCCGGATCGTGTGATTCTGAATCCGACGGGAGTCTCAGGCACGGGTTCGACGGTCACGATGTACACGGTAGGAACGCCAACGACCAACTCCGCGACCGGGGCGGTTACTGGCGTCTACTATTACGTCGCTGACAATCCGGCCGCTGAATACATCCAGGCCGGAAAAGGTGCGATGGCGACAGCGGCACGAAACACCGTGGCCTTGCCGCACATCAACAACTTCGACCTGACGGCGGTTAAGCGCATCAACCTGACGGAACATCAGTCGATCGAGTTCCAGGCGCAGGCGCTTAACGTCTTCAACCACTCGCAATACGTGGGTGGAAACATCAGCACCGTGAATCTTTTCTCACCGACTTCCATCACGGATTTCGTGACGGTGAACGGCGCTAACTTCAATCAGCCCCAACTGGCCTTCAGCAACAATCCGCGTACCATGCAGCTTGTGCTGAAGTACATCTTCTAATTGCACTCAGGAGAGGAAACTCTCCTGAACTTTCCGGCCCGCCTTCTGGCGGGCCTTTTTATTTTTGGCATGTGGAAAGGTTCACGCGTTCAGCGCGCGACGAATCAGTTGGACAAGCGCGGAGGGTTTAAAGGGTTTCACGATCCGATCGAGGCCGTGCATATCGGGAAGGGGCGTCCCAGCGGCTTCAGGACTGAAGAGCAGGAAGACTTCCGGAGAGCTGCCATGGGGCTCACGTCGCAAAGCGTGCACAAGTTCGGTCGCATTCGTCAGCGCAAGACCGTCAATGACGACGGTGCGCGGCATGTCTTTCTTTTCGGCTGCGGCCAGTTCTTTGGCTCCGCCGGCAACGTCGTAATACATATCGACGGAGTACCCACGCATTTCGAGGAGATGCCTCAGCTGCGCGGAGATCGAGACGTCGTCGCTAATGATCGCTACATCGACACGGGCATCGGCGTGCCCGGTAAGCGAGGAGTAGATGCGGCGCCCTCCCGCCGCCTTCGCTTTATAGAGTGCTTCATCCGCGAGGCGGTAGAGGGAGTGGAGGTCCTTGCTTTCCTCGGGGAATTCCGCGACGCCACCGCTAAAGGAGACTCGGAAACGCGTGCCCGGATTGCTTTCAAAATCGTGCGCTTCGAGATGCTCGAGTACCTCGGCCATGCGTTCAATGGCAGCGGCGCGCCGCATGGCAAACATGGCGACGATGAACTCCTCGCCTCCCCAGCGCGCAACGACGTCTTCACTGCGGAACGACTGACGCAGAAGTCCGCCA
>JASLEQ010000532.1 GCA_030151135.1 Candidatus Sulfotelmatobacter sp.
GGCTGATGTCGCAGGCACTGCGAAAGCTGACCGGTACGGTGGCGAAGTCGCGGACCTGCCTGATCTTCATCAACCAGATTCGCGAGAAGATCGGGGTGATGTTCGGCAATCCCGAGACGACGACGGGCGGCAAGGCCCTGAAGTTCTATTCGTCGGTGAGAATCGACATCCGACGCATTGCGGCGGTCAAGGAAGGCGACGTCGTGATCGGGTCGCGGACGAAGGTAAAGATCGTGAAGAACAAGGTGGCGCCGCCGTTCCGCGATGCGGAGTTCGACATCCTCTACGGCGAGGGAATTTCGCGCGAGGGAGATCTGCTCGATCTGGCGGCGAACCACAACATCGTCGAGAAGTCCGGCTCGTGGTACAGCTACAAGGGCGAGCGGATTGGCCAGGGACGCGAGAATGCGCGGCAATTCCTGAAAGACAACAAAGACGTACTGGCGAAGTTGGACACTGAAGTGCGGAAAGCGCTGGGATTGATCCCGGCGACACCGGCTCCAGCGCCTGCGCCGACAAATGGCGCGGCGAGTGGACGAGTGACGACGATGCCGACAGGGACGGATGCTCCGAAGGCTCCGATCGCGGCGGCTCGACGATAGAATTTTTTCGTTGCCTCCGGGCGCGGCTAACACTCTCTCACGGAGCCGCGCCCGGGTCTCCCCGGGAAATTCGTAGCGGTTAAAACCGAAGTCCTGATGTGCGCCATTCGGCGCGGCTAAAGTCGTGCCCTGATACGAATCAATCCAGATACGGCTTCCTTTTGCCAGACTCGTGTCTGTGCCGTTCGTGGCTAGAGATCCACCTCTTTCCTTCGTTGCCATTGATGGTCCTGCCCGCATAGAATCTCTTACATTGCTCCACCGTCTGTTGACTCTGCTGAACCGCGCCGTTCCAGTGAGGAACATTGAATAAAGGAAGCGCTCTCTATCCGGGATCGTTTGATCCGCCGACGAACGGGCACCTCGACCTGATTCAGCGGGGGAGCAAGATCTTTGAAGAGCTGGTCGTCGCGATTTTGCGGAACTCGGAGAAGGTACCGATGTTCAGCGTAGCCGAGCGGCTCGAAATGCTGCGGGGGTTGACGGCTGATCTGCCGAACGTGCGGATCGCTACATTCGACGGCCTTATGGTGGAGTACGCGAAATCGATTGAGGCGACTTGCGTGTTGCGGGGAATTCGAGCGATCAGCGATTACGAATATGAACTCCAGATGGCGCTGATGAACCGGAAGATCGAGCCTACGCTGGAAACGGTTTTCATGATGCCGGCGGACAAATATTCGTACGTAAGCTCGCGACTGGTGAGAGAGGTAGCGCAAGCAGGCGGGCCGGTGAAGGGGCTTGTGCCGGAGATTGTTGAACAGAAGTTGCGGGAGAAACTCGATCCCGCATACAAGCTCGCAGAACCAAAACTCATGGAAGTGCCCAGGAGAAGGAAAAAGAAGGCATGACGACGGCAACCCTAGAAGCAGTGAGACTTACGCAGCGAATCAACCGGATTGAACCTTCGGCGACTATGGCAGTTGTTGCGGAAGCTGACAAACTTCGTTTGCAGGGGATCGACGTGGTCGATTTCGGCGCGGGCGAGCCGCACTTTTCGACACCGCAGCACATCAAAGACGCGGCGATCGGAGCGATCCAGGGAAATTTCACCAAATACACAGCCGTTGCGGGCACGGCCGAGCTGCGCGACGCGATCGCGCATCGGCACAACGTCGACTTCGATTCCGACTACCGGCGCGAGGAAGTCATCGCATCAGTCGGCGGGAAACACGCGTTGTTTAATGCGATCCAGGTGCTGGTCGACCACGGCGATGAAGTGATTCTGCCGGTGCCATACTGGGTTTCGTTCAAAGACATCATCCGGTACGCGGGGGGAACACCCGTCCTGCTGGAGTCCGATGAGTCGCAGAATTTCCGCGTCACGGCGGACATGGTCTCAAGGCTCGTCACGCCGAAGACGAGAGTCATCATCCTGAACTCGCCCTCCAATCCTTCGGGCGCTGTGATGAAACCTGAGGATATGACTGAGGTCGTCCGCCTGGCGCACCAGCGTGGTATTTGGGTGCTCTCGGATGAGTGCTACGTTTACCTGAACTATACGGACAAGAATTTCTCTGTGGGCGCCCTTCGTGAATACAAGGAGCGCATGGTTGTGCTGGGTTCGCTGTCGAAAACCTACGCGATGACAGGATGGCGTCTGGGATATGCGTTGGCACCGGCGGCCGTGACCAGCGCCATGGCGAAATTACAGAGCCAATCGACATCGAATCCGACGTCGATTGTGCAAAAAGCTGCAGTTGCCGCATTAAAAGGGCCGCAGGAGTGCGTTGAAGAAATGAAACGGGAATATGTCGTTCTGCGCGACCATGTTGTCGAGGGTCTGCGGTCGATTCCCGGCGTGAAATGCACGATGCCGGAAGGTGCGTTCTACGCGTATCCGAATATTTCATCTTTTTTTGGACGCGGTGGGTTCAAATCTGCATCTGATGTGGCCGGCAGGCTCTTGCGGGAAGCTCACGTCGCGACCGTGCCAGGCGAAGGATTTGGAACAACGGAGCACATCCGGATTTCCTATGCCACGTCCAAGGCTGAACTGGATCGCGGCTTGGAGCGCATGCGTCGTTTCTTCGCCGCCATATAGGGCTGCTTTACTGGCGACGGAGTTCACCACAGGACCAACGGGGTACACCGAGGAATTTCCTGGTCCGCAAGGGCCGTTCCGTGACGAGCGGCCTTTTTTATCGAATGGGAAACTTGTATCCATTGTTGATGCAGCCGGGATTTGATCCGCGGCCATGGGGCACGCAAGATCTCTCCCCGATTTATCCGAATCACAAATTCGGAGAGAAAATCGGCGAGGCCTGGCTGACCGGAGATGCATGCAAGGTTTCGAATGGCCTACTGGCGGGCAAGACGCTGTCGGAACTGAGTGCCGAGTACCAACGAGAGTTCGTAGGAGAGGCAGCGCGAGATCCGAGAAGGTTTCCGCTGCTGCTGAAGTTTCTTTTCCCGCACGAAAAACTTTCGGTGCAGGTGCATCCGGATGACGCTCAGGCATTGAGAGTGGGTGAGCCCTGGGGCAAAACAGAGTGCTGGTATGTGGCGCATGCGAAGCCGGGTTCGCAAGTTGGTTTGGGCCTGAAACCGGGAATCACCGCTGGGCAACTGGAAGAAGCGATTCATCAGACGCGAGCTGAGGAAGTTTTGAACTGGGTGAACGTCTACTCGGGCGACATGATCTACGTGGCTGGAGGCACTGTACATACGCTGGGGCCGGGATCGATCATTGTGGAAACCCAGCAGCAATCGGACATGACATACCGGCTTTACGATTACGGCCGTCCCCGCGAACTGCATTTGAAAGATGGGATGGCCGCCGTCAAAGAGCACGTGAAGTCGGGAAAAGTTCTGCGGCCGGCGCCGCGCGAGCTCGGTAAAAACCGCCATTCGCAGTTGGTGAATGCACCGTACTTCGCAGTGGACATGTTCGAATGCAAGGAACCCATTTCCGGACTGCGAACGCAAGACGGAACCAAGAATTCGGTACAAATCCTGGTAGCGGTGGAAGGATGTGGAGCGATCGAATCGCACGGGATGGAACCAGTAACGCTGGCGAAGGGTGATGCAGTCGTCATTCCCGCGTGTATTGAGGAGTTCAGCGTGAGACCGCAATGGACGCTTGAGTTGCTGCGCGCGTACGTACCAGGTAAGAGTTTCCCTGAGCCAGTTACGAGACTATAAGGAAGGGCAGATTTAAAGTTTTTGATTGCACATCGTTGGGAGACTCGTCGCGAGATCTGACTTCTGAAATTGCAAGCATGGCGAAAAATTCCAATTTCTATCCAGTGATTCTGGCGGGCGGGCGCGGAACGCGATTCTGGCCCTTGAGCCGAAAAAAGCGTGCCAAGCAGTTGTTGGCCTTAGATGGCAAGCAGACGATGATCCAGCAGACCGTGGCGCGTCTTCTGCCGCTGGCTCCCGCAAAGAAGTTTTGGATTATCACCAATGATGACCTGCGTCCGGTCATCATGAAGCAGCTTGCCAGGCTTTCGAAGGCGCAGATCCTAGCCGAACCGATAGGGCGGAATACTGCTCCTGCCATCGGGCTGGCGGCATTCTTATTGCTGCGTGAAAACCCCGACGCTGTGATCGGAATGTTTCCTTCGGATCATGTGATTCGCGACGAAAAGCGCTATTGCGAGACGATCGAACGCGGAATCGAAGTTGCCGCGGCAGGGCCGAACATTGTGGTGTTGGGTATCCGGCCGAATCGCGCTGAAACGGGTTACGGTTACATCGAAGCCGGAGGACTCTACGAGGGAGACGCTCTGCGAGTTCGGCGGTTCACCGAGAAGCCCAACGCTGAAACAGCCGCCGAGTTTCTGGCCGCGGGGAATTATTTCTGGAACAGCGGAATGTTTCTGTGGAGTGCGCGGACCTTGGCCGAAGCATTGCATGAGCATTTGCCGAAAACGGCTCCCATTCTGGAAGAGATTGCTTCGACATTCGGGACTTCGAAATTCGCTGGCGCGTTTCGCAGGCTGTACCCTAAGTGCGAGAACATCAGCGTGGACTATGCTGTCCTTGAGCCGCGATCGGCGAAGGGAGAGGAAAGCAGCAACATCTTCTGCCTTCCGGCGGATTTCGGGTGGAACGATCTGGGATCATGGACCGCGCTGCACGAGCATCACGTTGCAAAAACAACGCCGCAGGAGGGGAACCTGGTGGCAAGTTCTGGAGTCTTTCTGCTGAATGCGCGCGGTAACTATGTCCATGCTCCGGGCAAATTTGTAGCGGCCGTCGGGGTCACTGACATCGTGGTTGTGGATACGCCGGATGCATTGCTGATCACAACGCGTCAGCACGCGCAGGACGTCGGGAAGGTTGTAAAGCATCTGGATGACAAGAAGCTGAAGAAACTGGTGTAAGCAAAGCAGCCGTCACAGCGGCAACAATCAATCGGCGATACTGAATCATGGCGCAAGAAATCAAATTTGGGACCGATGGATGGCGAGGCATCATCGCCGATGATTTCACGTTCGAAAATGTGAGGCGGGTCGCTGGAGCAATCGCCTCTTACGTTCTGAAGAATGAAGATCCGAAGGGCGGGGTGATCGTCGGCTACGACGCGCGTTTTGCTTCGCCGCGCGCAGCGCAGATCGTGGCTGAGGTGCTTGCCACTGCCGGGATTCCTGTGAAGTTGGCGAATGATTACACGCCCACTCCTGCCGTCTCCTACGCAGTGAAAAAGCTGGGGGCGGCGGGCGGAGTGATGGTGACGTCGAGCCACAATCCGTGGAACTGGAACGGGGTGAAGTTCAAAGCAAATTTCGGCGGATCCGCTACGCCAGCCATCATGAAAAAAATAGAGGGCGAATTGGCGGCGGGAGCTTCCCCGAAAAGCACAAAGGCGTCCATCGAAGAAATGGACCTCAAGAAGGATTACGTCGCGGCGGTATGCGCGTTCGTCGACATGGATCTGATCGCGAGATCGAAGTTCAAGTTCGCGGTCGATGCAATGTACGGCTCCGGCCGCGGAGTTCTGCAAGGGATCTTCGCCGAGCGTGGAGTGCAGTGTGTAGCGATCCGGCAGGAACTCAATCCGCTTTTCCCGGGCATTAATCCTGAACCGATCCGGCCGCACACGAAAATGCTGGAAGAGACGGTCGTTCGCGAACGGTGCGACGCCGGATTGGCCACGGATGGCGATGCGGATCGCATTGGCGCGGTCGCGGAAGACGGAAGCTTTGTTGATTCACACAAAATTTTCTCGGTACTGTTGCGGTGGATGTTGGAACGCAAGAAGTGGCCAGGCGACGTGGTGCGAGCCTTCAATACCACGTTGATGCTGGACCGGATTGCTGCGAAATACGGACGAAAGCTGCACGAAACTCCGATCGGGTTCAAGTACGTTGCTGACTTGATGATGGAACGCGAAATCCTGATGGGAGGCGAGGAGTCCGGCGGGATCGGCTATTCTCGATTCCTTCCCGAGCGCGATGGTGTGCTGAACTGCCTTTTACTGGCCAATGCGATGGCGGAAGAGGGCAAGACGCTCGGCCAGTTGGTAGCGGATCTTCAACGGGAATTCGGCCCTCACTATTACGGAAGAAGTGATTTACACATTCCCGACGACGTGAAACAGGGGGCCATTCAGCGGGCCCGCGCTGATGGAACGCAGAAACTGGGGAAGTACCGCGTCCTTCGGAAGGAACAGATGGATGGCGTCAAGTTTTTCCTCGACGCGCCTACGAATGGGAATGGCGCCGAAGCATGGGTTCTCTTCCGCGCTTCGGGTACGGAGCCGCTGTTGCGGCTCTATACGGAAGCCTCGTCGCCAGAATTGGTTCAGGAGTTACTAGCCACGGGTGAGGCTTTTGTGAGAAATAGTAGTTAATGGCAGAAGAAGCCAATCTGAGCCAGGTAGACTCGCCGGAGGCGCGAAGATATAACCGCATCCGCCGCTGGCTTGGCATTACGGACTTCGCCGTCGGTTTCGTCTTTCTTGTGGTCTTGTTGGTGAGCGGCTGGACGAATGTTCTCCGCGACCTTGCCTATCGAATGGGATTTCAGAACTACTCCCTCTCTCTATTTATGTATCTGCTGCTGATCCTGGGGATCAGCAAGGTGCTGGGCATCGGGCTCGAGTACTACGGTTTCCGGCTTGAGCGAAGATTTAAATTATCGTCGCAAAAATTCGCGTCGTGGTTGTGGGATGAAATCAAGGCTTTTCTTGTCAGCATGGTGCTCGGCACCATAGTGATGGAGTTGCTGTATTTAACGATTCGCCAATGGCCGCAGAATTGGTGGATGCTGGCATGGGCTTTGTTCATGGTCTTGTTCGTGTTGCTGGCACAACTGGCGCCAGTCGTGCTGTTCCCCATCTTCTACAAGTTTGAGCCGCTGGATGATGAAGAGTTACGTCGCCGATTAGTGGTTCTTGGAGAGCGAGCTGGAACCCGCGTGCGCGGCGTCTACCGTTGGAAACTTTCTGAGAAGAGCAACAAGGCAAACGCGGCCCTGACGGGTCTGGGAAATACGCGGCGAATCATTCTGGCAGATACCCTGCTCGACAACTACACGCCCGACGAAATTGAAGCAGTGCTGGCACATGAGCTGGGACATCACGTTCACCGTCACATCATGAAGAGCATTTTCGTGCAGGCGGCCGTGACGTTCGTTGGATTCTGGGCAGCGAACTGGACGCTCCATTATGCTGTCGATCATCACATGTTTGAAGAGTTGTCAGACTTTGCGAATCTTCCTTTGCTCGCCCTGGTATCCGTGGTTCTCGGCTTTTTGCTGATGCCGGCACTGAACGCCTACTCCCGCTTCAATGAGCGGCAGGCGGACCGGTATGCGTTCGAATCGATTGCCAGCGTCGATCCCTTCGTCTCTTCAATGAATAAACTGGCCGAGCAGAATCTGGCGGAACGGACTCCTTCCAAATGGGTGGAGTGGTTCTTCCATTCGCATCCCTCGATTTCGCGGCGGCTGGCCTCGGCCAAGGCCTGGAGTAAGTCCCAGGGCGCGACCTCCCAGTTATGAGGTCAGGTATACGCTGGTGTCTACGCGCATGTTTCCTGCTCGCCGTTGTGCTTGCTACGGCGGGAGTTCAGCGAAACATACCTTGCACAAATTGCGCCAAATGGAACACGGCGCAAGCACCATTCCGTATCTTCGGAAATACCTACTATGTGGGCACGCACGGGCTGACTTCGGTTCTGGTCACGTCGCCGGGCGGTCACATTCTGATTGATGGTGATCTGCCGGAATCCGCACCTCTGATTGCCAACAATATTCGATCGCTTGGATTCCTCCTGCAAGATGTGAAGGTGATCGTGAATTCCCATGTGCATTTTGACCACGCCGGCGGTATCGCAGAGTTGCAGCGTCGGACAGGGGCGCGGGTCGTCGCGAGCGAGTGGAGTGCGCGTGTCCTGCGGCATGGTGGCGTGGCGAAAGACGATCCACAATTTGGCACGATAAGACCGATCGCGCCGGTGAAGAATGTGAGCACATTTCGCGACGGCGAAGTCATTCAGGTCGGCGAGGTTGCCATCACGCCGCATCTTACACCGGGACATACTGCGGGTGGCACGAGTTGGACATGGAAATCGTGCGAAGGAGCTGTCTGCCACGATATGGTGTACGCGGACAGTTTGAATCCTGTTTCTGCTGCGGGCTTCCGGTTCAGCCGCGACTATCCAAACGTGGTCGAGGCTTTCGAGAAGAGTTTTTCTTTTTTCGAGACCGTGCCCTGTGATGTGCTGATTACAGCGCATCCAGATGCGTCGGATCTGTGGGAGCGGCTGGCGCAACGGGAAAAAGGAGTGAATCCCGATCCGATGGTGAACCCGGGATCTTGCCGAGAGTTAGCCGCAAGCGCCCGAGAGAAGTGGCGGCAACGTGTATCTCAAGAGAAGCCCGGCAACAGATAGGCGCTATCAAGAGTTGCCTAATATTGCGATAACCCGCTGAAGGTCTTCTTCTGTATCCACTCCGATGCTGTCATATGGAGTGTCGCCGACATAGATCGGAATTCCATTTTCCATGAAACGCAACTGCTCGAGGCGTTCTGCCTTTTCGAGCGCAGACTCTGGAAGCTTCACGAATCTGTCGAGCGCTGGTTTGCGGTACGCATATAGGCCCAGGTGCTTGAAGTAGCGCGGTTTCGTATTGTCGCGATCATAGGGAATCGCGGCGCGAGAGAAGTACAAAGCTCGGCCGTGCGGATCCGTGACCACCTTGACCGCATTGGGGTTCAGAATGTCGATCGCAGCCGCGAGAGTTTTCAGCGTTCCAACTTCTACCTTGGGATCCGACATTACATCCAGAAGGGTGGCGAGTTGCTCCTGGCAGACCAGAGGCTCGTCCCCTTGCACGTTGATGTAAACATCCGCGGATTCGCGATCGGAAATTTCGTGGACGCGCTCGGTGCCGCTCTGGTGGGAGGGCGAGGTCATCTGTACATTCCAATTGTTAGCACGGCAAACGTCCGAGA
>JASLEQ010000543.1 GCA_030151135.1 Candidatus Sulfotelmatobacter sp.
ACGGTTCTACGCTCTGCCCATCAGCCGCGCCGGCGAACAACAAGAGAACCAAATAAACCATTGCGGATGCAACAGAGCAAAGTCGCACCGACGAAGCGTCATAACTTATCGAGCGAGGTCGCGACGGTAGTTCCATCTGAGGCTTTGAGTCCAAATTGCCGAAGTCAGTTGGCGAATGGTTTGCACGTGTAACTGTAGAGACAATCTGGTTGAGCAGAAGTTTGCGATTTTACATTCTCCGCTCCATCGCCTGAGTGAGAGCGCGCAGTATACGTTTTTTCCCGAGCTGGAAATCCCCTCTGCACCCGATGGAAGCCGATGCCTTCTCGCTTTTAGCCTTCGATCCAAGCACTGCACGCGTTCGCCAGGTCGATCCCTGAAAGCGGGCCAGCAGAAAGAGGAGTGAGAATGCGCACCCGCATATCCGTATTATTTTATTCCGCCGTATTGCTCTCCGTATCATTCGTCGTAACCGCGCAAGCGCAAGAAAGTGAGTCGGTGCAAGCAGCGCACGATGAGGCTCTCGTCGCACTGAACAACGTCGGTCAACAGGACAACGACAATGGCCAGCAACAAGATAATAGCGGGGCCATTGAGGGTACGGTCATATCAGCGTCGCGCGACACCATGGTGGTGCGCGGCGATGACAGTCGATTTCATTTATTTACGTATGACCGGCCCTCGGTGCGCACAAAAGGCGCAGTGGCGGGCGCACGCGTTCGCGTGACGGCTGGACCTGCGGATGCAAACGGCACGCGGGTCGCCACCGATGTGACCGTGCTAAGCAGTCCGTCGAGTGCAGGGGGGCACGGCACGACTGCCGCGGCTCCGCCGGCGCAAGTTCCAGGAAAGGTCCACGACATCGAGAGTGAAATTCGTCGCGAGGGTCGACGCTGGGATGTGGGAGTGCGTGCCGGAGCGGCGTTCGATCCCGAGCTATTCCTGTTTGGAGTTCAGTCGCGCATGGGGCCGATCCTCAGCTCGCGCGTATTCTTCCGTCCGAACGCTGAGTTTGCCTTCGGAGAAGTCACCGACCTGATCGCGCTCAACCTTGAAGGCGTCTACCAATTCTCGGGCCGGAATAGGATGGGTACATGGACTCCCTACGCCGGCGCTGGTCCGGCAATGATCTTCATCCACCAAAGCTACTCGCAGGGACGCGACATCAACTTCAGCAACTTCGACTACGAGACGGGATTCAACGTGCTGTTGGGTATGCGGAAAAACCGGGAGTTCGTTGAACTTAAGAGTAGCTTGTGGTCGGGGCCCGCACCAAAATTGCGCATCATCGTCGGATATACCTTCTAATACTTGGCTCTAAGATCCCCATCCGAAGCACTGAGGCGGATGGGGATTTTTCTGTTACGAATCCCGAACAATCTGTGCTTGCGGAATCATTTTCCCAGATTCCGTGAGAGAGTTGCACTTTGGGGACCCCGGGGAACAAGCCTGAACTGAACCAGCGTGGCGGGACTCGCATCCCCTGCGAGGTTCCGGTAACACTCACCAGCCTCAATCCTCGCGAGCCATTTTCCGAACGCTGTGTGATCATCCTGGCCAATTTACATGGCTGCGCGGTGCGCTCGCCTCTCCCTATACGCATTGGAACCAAGGTTCGGTTGGAGGGATTGCATGCGACACGTGAGGTCGCGGCGCACGTCGTCAACTGCATTTCACTCGGCAAGTTCGAACACGTCTGGCTTCTCGGATTAGCACTGGAGGAAGCAGGGAATGTGTGGGGACTGGAAACCGTGCCGAAAGATTGGAACGAAGACGAGTCGAAGGGCGCGAACTGGATCGAGGAGTACCGTCGGACAGAGAAGAAAAGAAAGCAAGCCTGAGGGCGTTCGCTGGATGATTATGCCGCCTGACGAAATGAAACCAGCTCCCACAAACCGTCAGGTCTTGATGTGTCCCGTTTCAGAATGTAGAGATTACGGTCGTGGCCGCGGACTTTATACCAGGCATTGTCCGGTCCGTACCACTGATCGATGACTTCCTCGACGTTATATTCACGTCCCTCGATGCGGAAGCGAACGGGCCGTTCCTCCGCCTGATAAGCCGAGTAACATTCCACCTGCACACGCATAATGAGTATTGTAAGTCAGCGACGGGCAGGTGCCTGATTTTTTACCTGAAAAAAGGCCGTGACAGCCAGGTGGCCTGGCCGGACATCGCGACCTCAATGGAGCTTATGGTTCGGGAAGATCGACTGCCGGTTGTGGTGCTGCTCGACAACGTGCGGAGCATGTACAACGTGGGGGCATTTTTCCGCGCAGCGGATGGGGTCGGCTTGGAAAAGCTATGGCTGTGCGGGATCACGGCGCATCCTCCGAAGAAGGCGATCACGAAGACGGCGCTGGGCGCGGAGGAGACGGTCGCGTGGGAGCATGACTGGGACGCCGTCCATGTAGCGCAGGAGTTGCGTCGCTCAGGATCGCAGATCGCGGCAATTGAGACCGGAGCGGATGCGGTTGATTTGTTTGAATGGGAGCCACGCTTTCCGGTATGCGTGATGTTTGGGCATGAGGTGGACGGACTGCGTCCTGAGCTGCTGAAGATAGCGGATGTGCGCGTACGGATTCCGATGCGTGGCGAGAAGAAATCGTTGAACGTCGCGACGGCGGGCGGCGTGGTGCTGTATGAGCTGTTGAGGAAATGGAAGGCAAGAGGATAGGCCCAGTACCGATAAGATCCCGCGAAGCACCTGTCTCACCAGCGTATTGCGCTTCGGAGTTGAAAAGACTTTCCGCGAGGATCTCCCGCAGTGATTGCGGCGAATACGCACCCGGTTACGAGATTTTTGGTTGTGCCGCGGACGAAGGATTAGAGGAACGAGCGCTAGATGCCGGCGCTGTCCAATTATTCGCTGCGCAGCGAGATCGAAGGGTCGATTTGGGCGGCGCGCTGGGCTGGAATGTAACAGGCTAGCAGAGCGATCGTGGCGAGCAGCAGAGATATCCCGACGAAGGTGATTGGGTCCGTCGATTCGATGCCGAAAAGCAGGCTTCGCATGAGGCGCGTCAGGACGAAGGCCGCAGTCAGACCGATGGTCACGCCGGATAGTGCGAGGACCATTCCCTGCCGCACGACCAGAGTCAAAATGTTGCGCTGCGAGGCTCCGAGGGCCATGCGAATTCCCAGTTCGCGGGTGCCTTGATTGACCAGATATGCCATCACGCCATAAATGCCGATCGTGGCCAGAGCCAGCGCTACGGTTGCAAAGAGGCCGAGGAGCAGCGTCGAGAAGCGGCGCTGAGCCAGGGATTCGCTAACCTGTTGCTCCATGGTGCGAACGTGGTACATGGGAAGATCGGGATCGAGATTCCGTAATTCGGTCTTTGTGGCGGAGAGCATGGATGCTGCATCGGTGCGGGAGCGGAAGGCGACGGTCAGCGCACGCATGGGAAATTGCGTGTGTGCGAC
>JASLEQ010000555.1 GCA_030151135.1 Candidatus Sulfotelmatobacter sp.
AGAGCATCGATCCGAAACTTACCGCCTACGAGAATTTGTGGCATCAGGGACATCTGTACGGGCTTAGCGGAGCCGCCCTGAAGCGGCGCGTGAACGAGATCCTCACACGTGTTGGTCTGGCGGACCGAGCGAAAGAACGCGTAGAGACATTCTCTGGCGGCATGCAGCGAAGAATTGAGTTGGGCAAAGGACTGCTGCATCATCCTGGCGTGCTGTTGCTGGATGAACCAACGACGGGCCTGGATCCTGGTGCCCGGCGCGATCTCTGGCAGTACTTGCAGATTCTGCGGGATGAAGAGCATGTGTCCGTGCTGGTGACCACTCACCTGATGGAAGAAGCGGAGCGCTGTGACCGGCTGGCCATCATGAACGAAGGAAATCTGGTCGCGCTGGGAACGCCCGCGGAGTTGAAGAGCGAGATTGGCGGCGACGTGATCCTGCTGGATGCGGCCCACGACGCGGGTTTGCTTGCACAGGAAATTCGCAGCCGTTTCCACGTAGATACCACCGTCCTCGGGAATCAAGTTCGGATTGAGCGAAACGCCGGTCACCGGTTTGTGCCCGACCTGGTGGAGGCATTCCCGGGAGAGATCCAGGCGATTTCTGTGAGCAAGCCCGCGCTGGAAGATGTGTTCATCCATCGCACGGGCCACAGGTTCTGGAGTGAGAACGGCGAGCCCGAGTCGCCTAACATTGGCAAGGGGAAAAAATCGAAAACAAAGAGGAGGTAAGACCATGCGTTCCGTGATCCTGGGGCTTTCTCTGGTGCTCGGTATTGTTCCTTTGGCAGGCATTGGCTGGATTTTCGCGAGCGGTATGATCACGCTGTCGCCATTTTCAGCCACAGTCGATGGACTTTTTATGACGCTGATCCTGCTGACGCTGGCTGCGTGCTTCCTGCTGAATGCGTTCTGGGAGGCTCGCGACCAGGGCTTGATCGGCAAGAAGCAAGCGCCTGCGGCATCCAAGACACCGGCTGCAAAGGCGAGTTAGGGATTCATTCAAGATGGCAACACAAGCAGCAACTTTAGCGCGGCCCTCCATCGCTCCGGCATCCGCCGGAGTCATGCTGCCGTCATTCACTCTTTGGTGGCGGGAAATTGTGCGTTTCTACCGCCAGCCCGGGCGCGTCGTTGGCGTGCTCGCGTCGCCCCTCGTTTTCTGGGCGGTGCTGGGATCCGGCTTTGGGACGTCGTTCCGATCGGGCGGAGGGGCAGGACAGCAGCATTATTTGGATTACTCGTATCCTGGGATCCTGATCTTGATTGTGCTGTTCACCTCGATCTTCACAATGATGTCGGTAATTGAAGATCGCAAGGAAGGATTCTTGCTTTCGGTGTTGGTGGCCCCGGTGCCTCGCACTGCCATTGTGCTGGGTAAGGTACTCGGTGGGACCACGCTTGCGGCGGTGCAGGGGATGATATTCCTGGTATTCGCACCCTTTGCCGCAATTCATTTGAGCGTGGTGCAGGTGCTGCTGGTGGGAGTGATCGTGTTCCTGGTTTCGTTTTCGCTGACGGCCCTGGGATTCGCCATCGCTTGGCCCATGGATTCATCACAGGCATTTCACGGGATCGTGAATCTCTTTTTGATTCCGCTCTGGCTGCTGTCTGGGGCGCTGTTTCCGCTGGCCGGCGCCTCGGGATGGATTCGCGTCATTATGCATTTGAATCCACTGACCTATGGAGTGGAAGCGTTGCGGGGACTTCTTTACCCCGGTGTGGAGACGACATTCCCGTTGACGTCTGCCATCGCTACTTTGGTTTTGTTTTCGCTGGTAATGTTTGGATTCGCTCTGTTGATGGCAAATCGCCGTACGACGAAGCCTGCCGCTTGATCGAACTATGATTGCTGAACAGTACGCGTACTTCCCTGCTTTGAATGCGACGCTCAACGGAACTAGCGCTGCGCTGTTGCTGACCGGACGCGTTTTGATCGCAAAACGTCGCATGGCGGCGCACCGGATTTGCATGATCGCGGCCGTGATTGCGTCGGCGCTCTTTCTGGTTTGCTATCTCTTCTTCCATTACGAAGTAGGCAATATCCTCTTTCTCGGTCAGGGGTGGGCCCGTCCGCTCTACTTCGCAATTCTGATTTCTCATGTAACGCTGGCGGTGGTGATTGTCCCGCTGGCGGTCATCACTCTGAACCGCGGGCTAAGAGCCCGTTACGACAAGCATCGGGCGATCGCGCGCTGGACATGGCCATTGTGGATGTACGTCTCCGTCACTGGGGTCATCGTTTACTTCATGCTTTATCAGTGGTTCCCACATAGCTAATGGAGTTTCAGCGGAAGTCTCAGTGCTTTTGGCGATGGCGTGTATTTTGTGATTGAAAAGCATGAATCGCTGAGTTCGTGAAAAAACATGCAGAGGGCGCAAGAAGAACTTGATCCAACGTGCCTTGGAACTTCTTCGTCAAGTCATCTACCAACCTGATTACGTATGTCGCTCCTCAAGCTCAAAATCGATGTGTCCGGTACCGTAGGCGATGAGGCTTGGCGGGAAATTCGGCAGTTTGACCAGATCCAGTCTGCTGACTTCGGGCCCCAGTTCGGGAGCGGAGGACGCTGCAACCATCCTCCGAGTGCGCCCCATGGGAAGGGTGAATGGATTGGGGCGGAGATCCGGCTGCAGACGCCGCTTTTAGCGCAGTACGCCATGTCGCACTATTTAGAGCAGGAACGCGTTTTGGATGCCGATGTCGAGTAATTCTCTGCTATAGTTCCTGCCCGGGTTCTCATGTCTGCCCCATCCGAAACTCCGACTTCTGCTGATCAACCTCCCGCTACCGAGCCGAAGCCCAAGCGATCGATGTCGCGCACGCAGAAGATTCTCTTCTTTGTGACCGGATGGCTGATCGTCCTCATGCCGTTTCTGTTCTGGTGGAACACGTGGTTCGGACGGCATCTGTCAGACCAACAAATCACCGAGTATCTGCACGACGAGAAGAAGCCGCGGCACATCCAACATGCGCTGGTGCAACTCGGGGATCGTATGAGCCACAACGATGCAGGGGCGAAGCAGTGGTATCCGGACCTCGTGCGACTGGCAGGATATCCGGTAGAGCAAGTACGCAATACCGACGCGTGGGTGATGGGGCAGGATACGAACGGAATTGGTTTCCATGATGCTCTGCTGAAGATGCTGCAGGACTCCTCGCCGGTGGTACGAGGCAATGCCGCGCTGTCGCTCGTTCGTTTTGGTGATGCGACAGGGCGTCCGCAGATCACAGAGCTTCTGCAGCCGGCGCGGATCGCATCTCCGGGAGCCGGAAAGATTATTGACGCGGACCGCCCCGGTACGGCGATCCATGAAGGGGGACTGATCGCGAAACTCCGGCCGTTGGGGTCATCCGATAATGTCGAAATTCGATCGCCCATTCAAGGGCGCATTCGTTCGGCCGCACAGGCTGGCGCAAACATGGCTGCCGGGGCGGAAGTCGCAGTCATCGATCCCGGAAGTGAACCGGTATGGGAAGCCTTGCGGGCTTTATACGTCATCGGCCAGCCGGAAGATCTCGCCGCCGTGCTCCCTTACGAGCGGGATTTGCCGAATATTTCCAATAACATCCGTCAACAGGCTATAGAAACCGACAGGGCAATTCGCAGCCGCTCGGTCGCTGCACAACCGTAACCACCGCTTTTCCCGGAATCGGCATCAAATTGGGACCATGCCGATCGTCCGGAAAGCCGCCATAGCCGCCGCATTCTGCAGCATGGCCATGCTTTTGACGCAGGCACAGGACGCCCGCGAAAGACAGGCATCGGCACCTCACCGTAGCAGTTCAAGAAAACATTCCCTTACGGCAGACGAGCGCAATGGCGTTCTTGCTACTGCACTCGACTGGAAACAGATCCATCACACCGGCCGTGACTGCTCACATCTGGTGCACGATATCTTTGCGGAAGCTGGATTCCCGTATCCTTATGCCGACTCCGAAGACCTCTACGCCGGGGCGCGGGGATTTCAGCGCGTGCCGAGACCAAAGGCGGGCGACGTAATTGTGTGGCATGGCCACGCCGGTATAGTGGTGCAACCGTCGCGCCATACGTTCTTCAGTTTTCTAAGCAGCAGAGGGCCTGGTATCGACGACTACGAGAGCCGCTACTGGAGGAGCCGGGGAGAGCCCCGATTCTTCAGATATGTGAAGACCCCGACGTGTGATAGCTGTACTGTGGCTCGCAGAAGTGACTACTGAGTTCCTCACACATCATCCAGCGTTGACCACCTATTGGCCTCAGTCTGCATCTGTTCGTTGCAATCCAACTGTCTTACAGCCTTAGGATCATGTAGGTCATGATCAAATTGCGAAGCGGACTTTGAAAAAAGGAGATCCCTCACGATGTGGCGAACCGAACTGACAGGTGTTGCCGGTCTTCGTTTTGTCGTTTCATTCTCGGCGGCGTTCTTATTGATGTCGACAGCACTCTCTGTTGCACAGGGTTCGGCTGGCCAGAAAAGCGTCAAAATCGAGATTCCGGCCACGAAGCAGTGGGTCGATACAAACGTCAACCTGCGAGGCGGAGCTAAGGTGCGGGTCACGGCGACTGGACAAATCACGTTTCCGTCGGATCAGTCGTCCTATGAGTCAAAAACACGGACTGCCGGAACTTCCGGCCCGGATGGATTGGCGCGGGGATTCGCCGATCTGCTGCACGAATATGCGGTCGGCAGTGCCGGTCATGGTGCGCTCATTGGCCGCATTGGGTCAGCGGATTATGCGCAGGCGTTCCTCATCGGCGCGAGCAAGGAATTCGACGCTCCCGTTTCTGGACGGCTCTATCTTGGCATCAATGACAGCGCGAAGGATGCGTCCGGAGCGACCGGCAGTTTCGACGTGACCGTCGATATTCTTGAAGAAGGCAGTGGTGAGGCAACGGCTCTGGGTGGCCCCGCGGAGACTCGGATTTCCGGAATCACACCGGACCTGCTCAGCAAGATCCCGCGCCGGGTCAGCGACCCGCAAGATCGTCCCGGCGACATGGTGAACGTTCTGATAGTGGGCACGCAGGATCAAGTCGTGAATGCATTCGCCACCGCAGGATGGGTGAAGGTGGACGCGACGGTTCGCTCGACAGCAATGAATGCGGTGATGGAATCGCTGGAGAAGAAGGACTACCTCACCATGCCCATGAGCATTTTGTATCTTTTCAAGCGGCCGCAGGACTACGGTTTTGCCCATGCGGAGCCCGTGCGCGTGGCGATGTCGCGAAATCACCTGAGAGTCTGGAAGTCGCCGTTTGAGGTGGATGGACGTCCGCTGTGGTGCGTGGCTGCAACGCATGACATTGGGTTCGAACGCGACCAGAGAAACAACGGCGTGACCCATAAGATCGATCCAGCAATCGATGGCGAGCGCGAGTACGTGAATGGGACGCTTTCTGGTACTGGATTAGTGATGCAAAGAGATCATGTGACGCCCGCAGATGCGCTGACCACCGCCAAGACCGCTACCGGCGGGGAGTTTCATTCCGACGGGAAGGTTCTGGTCCTCGTGCTGAAGAATACGGGCGGCAAGTGACACCAGAAAATACAAAAAGATGAAAACTGTCTGCATCTCTGCGGTGAACTTCGGATTACGTCATTAAACGAGTACGGCAAGTTGTGATGTGAATCACAGAGTCGAGACCAGTTCTTTATTACCCTTGCAAAAGGGACAATGGCCAAGAAACTCAGGGCTGGGATTCTGGGTTATGGACGCATGGGACGCGGGTTCGTAGCCGCCATGCAACAGAATCCGGCATGGGAAGTAGCCGCCATCTATGATATCTGCCAACCCACGCAAGAATTAGCTCGTCAGCAGGTTCCGGACGCTGCAATATACGATTCTGCTGCTCCGATCTTCGCCGATCCATCGATTGACGTTGTCGGGCTTTTCACGCTGGCAGACGCCCGGCCGGAACAGATCCGGCTTGCCCTTGCAAACCGCAAACACGTTCTGGCGGAAAAACCTTTGGCCGCCGACGTGGAAACTGAATGGCAACTGGTGCGCGAAATCGAGACCAGCGACCGCTTCGTGGCAGTTAATCTTTTTAATCGAAATGCGTGGTATCACAAAGACATCCGGCAATTCATCGCGCGAGGGGAGATTGGCGACCTCGCGGTGATTCGAATCTGCCATATGACACCGGGACATATGCCGCTCGAAGGGCATGATCCCGAAGGGCCGCCATTTCATGATTGCGGTATGCACTATGTCGATGTCGCACGCTGGTATGCGCAAAGTGAATATGAAACCTGGCACGCCCAGGGGATCCGCATGTGGAGCTACAAGGATCCTTGGTGGGTGCAGGCGCATGGGACATTTGCCAATGGTGTCGTGTTCGATATCACCCAGGGATTCATCTACGGCCATCTCGCCAAGGAGCAGCCGCACAACTGTTATGTCGACGCGATCGGAACAAAGGGCGTCGCGCGCATGCACCACGATTTCACGAAGGCGACGGTGGAGCTGCACGGGGTACATGAGACCTTCCACAAGACCGCGCCATTCAACGACAAGAAGCTGGACGTAATGGTCGATGTTTTCGCGAAATCCATTATGGCCAATAAAAATCTGGGATTTCCCGAAGCGCGTGATAGCGTTGTCGCCTCAGAAGTTAGTTGGGCAATGCTCAATGATGCAGTTGCGAATGTCCCGCCCGTCCGGGGTACAGCCGAAGAAATGCAAGAAATCATCGAGCACCGGCGGCGCATGATCAACGGCTTCGGCTTGCCGGTAAAAACCGGAAGCCTCGCCGAAACACAAGTGTGATCCTCCAGGCTGCTACTCCACCTCGAATTGGGCTGTGTGGAAGTCGGTTGTATTGCCGGCTGAATCCTGCGCTCTCAAATCTACGCGATAGTTGCCGGGCGTCAGCGTATCGAGTGGAATGCGAAGGCCAATCGGAACCATCGGATTGCCAGGCTTTATCGAGTCCTTCGTATCCGCGAGGCCAATATCCAATTTGTTTTGACCGGTCTTGAGATCGACGATGCGATATTCCAGAGCAATTTGCGGAGGCTTATCGCCGGTGAGCAGTGGATCGTATACCTCGATGTATGCGGCAGCGTTGTCGGTTTTCTTGAAGTGATTCGTCGCTGAAGGAAACACCTGCATCCCGCGCACTACAAGCGGTTGGCTATCCTGCAACATCTCAGAGTCAAACGCAGCATTCAGGTCTGTGATTTTCACGAGATTATTGCTCAACGCCACTGAACTGACGGCAATCTTCTTCCCGTCGTATGGCAGGACGCTTACCGGGGTATCGAGTTTGCCGAATGTTTCGTTACCGGAGCTGAATGCCAGGCGCAGGTTGTAGTTTCCTGCCCCGATATCGAACTGTTTCTCGTATTGAAAAGGATTTTTCTGGAACTCCTTCACTTCATCCTTTCCATCCAGGTCAAGGTTCACTGTATCGCTGAAACGCGCCGCCACCGCGCCATCTGGCTTGTAGGCGATACCCAGCACGTTGACCTCTGCATGCTGCTTCCCTTTAACTTTTTCGAAGTGTAGTGAGTTCGACGGAATCTGCATCACAAGATGGATGCGGGCAACATTCGGCGATGAATAAAAGTAAGAAGTTCCGACCGAGGCCGAAACGTTTCCCTTCAATTCACCGGAGGCGCGGGTCTCGAGATCTTTCTCGGTAGATGTCCCGGCAAGAAGATCCTGCGGGCGTACCTTGCAATAGCCGCTGCGGAAGCGCACGTTCGTTCCGCCTCGATTGACCTTCACTTTCAATGTATGGCAACTGCCCTCGGAGGAATCAGGCGGACGATAACCCAGCAGGTAATACTCAGACTGATCTTTCGCAATGCGATCCATTCCGCCCAACAAGTCGTTGGTGTTCACGATCACGAATCCGCCAGTGCCTTCGGCGAGTTGATACATGAACTGTTGGTTAGTCTGCGTGCTTTCGGGGATTTGCGGAATTAATGGCCTTGGAGGATTCATCGGCTGGTAGTTCGTGGGTGCCGTGGTCCCGCCGAGACCGCCTCGCCCGCCTGTGGTACCCGTGGTGCCACCGCTACCGCCTTTGCTTCCACCACCTGTCGAACCACCAGTTCCCCCCTTACTCCCGCCAGCGCCGCCACCTACGCCACCGCCGCCGGGACGTCCGCCGCCCGCACCACCGCCTCCCGGTTTCTGAGGAGCGCCATTCGGATCAGGATCGAATGACGCGAAGTGCAAAAATTGTTTGGTCGAGCCCGAGTACGTAAGCGAGGCTCGGATCAGGTTTGCAGAGTTCGGTCGAACCAGTTCGCGATTATGAGACTGCGGTCCGGGCACGGAAGCGACCAGTCCCCTTACATCAACGGGATAAACGGCGACATTTGACTTGTTGCAGGCATCGATCACGGCGTTGAGTTCGGATTCAAGTTCCATGGTCATCGGGAAACCCGAACTGAGGAGTACGACAGTTTTGCGTCCTGGCGCCCCGCCCAGACCTTTGGCTAAACTTCGCAGCGCAAGAAAAACGCTGCGCGCTCCGAAATCTGCCTCCATATTGGAAAAACCGATCGGGTCCACCATTTGGGGCGATTGCGGAATTCCCGCCGAGGCCAGATCGGGAGATGGCGCATTGGGATTCACGGTTGAGAATTTTGTGCCGGCGACTACTTTCTTCAGACGATCGACGTCTGCGGTGAAATTTTGCGCGATCCGGAAGGTTCCTCCGAATTCAGCGATTGCGATCAATTGGTTTGGACCGGCATTGGCGTCGATAAACTTGGCTGCTGCCTCGCGAGCCTTTGCCTGATCGCCGAACTCCATGGTGCTGTTGTCGAAAAACAAAACCATGTAATGCCGGGCGGCGTGGGAGGGATCGGCATTAGCGTCTTCGCGCGAGAAACTCGCTACTGACTGCTCTTTCCCGTCCTCCCAGATCTTGAAATCGTTCTGGGCAAGATCGCGGATGTAGTTCCCTTTTTTGTCGGTGACCACGGTGTCGACCAGAACAACGCGGGTCTCTACTTTGAGCGTATCAGCCTGCGCCGCTGCCTGCTGCCCCTGCACAGCTGACAACAACATCGCTGCCGAACTCAATGCCGCAAAAGCAACAGAACAAAGCCGGATGCAACTTCTCATAAGCACCTCACGGAATTTCGACGGCACCGTTCTCGGCGGACATGCCTTGCTGTTCGGTGTCGCGCGCCACCACTCGCACAAGATATCGGCCTGGCTTCAGATCGAAACTGCTTTTTACAGTGATACCGGAACCCAATTTGGCCTGCAGTGTCTCTGTCCTCCAGCGCATTTGCACGAGCTTTTGATCGCCCTGCAGGAAGTTTCCATTCCGGTCGAATACTGCAGTCACGATCGTTAAATCATTCGTGTTTCTATCGTTCGATTGCTTGTAGTGCAACCGTTTCGCGTCGACGCGGGTTAGTACCGTCAGCTTGGCGGACTCGTCAGATGGTTTGAAGAACTCGGTGTGAAGTGCAAGCGGCAGTTCGTGTAACTCTTCGCTGGAGAAGATCTCGTCTTCGATCTCGTGTTTTGCCTGCTCGGCAGCGTCGAAGTCGTGCCGCGGCGCGTAATATCCGCGACGGGCCTGCACATCATATTTCTGATGATTCGTCAGGCTGACCTTGATGCTGTGGAATTTACCGTCGCTCTTCAGGTTTTGCGGGCGGAAGCTGAGTATGTAGTAGAAGTCAGGGCTGTCCGCCACACGCCGTAGACCTTCATCCATATTGTTGTTGTTCTGGAAGAAGACTCCTCCGGTACCGGATGCCAGCACGGACAAAATGTCACTCTCGAAGTGGGCGGAATCAAGCTCAAGTTCCGCATGAGATGCCGCCACATTCATTTGTCCCGGTAACGTGATGTCCATCTGCCCGTGCTTACTGGCATCACCCCCCGGGATCACCACGTACAGGCCGCGCGCGTCGAGCGTGCTGATCACGACCTGGCTGTGAAGAGCGCGATCGATCAGTTCGTTGTAATCGTATTCGAGCTGCGGCGTAAGAAAGCCTGGCGAGATAAGTACAACACTCCTCTGCCCGGGAAGAGCCGACATCCTGCGAACCAATTCATTGAGCACCCGCAAAGACATGCGACTGCTCTCCTGTGCGACATTGAAGACCCCGCTGGCTATCGCCTGAATGTTTGAAGGAACGGTGTTCCAGGCGGCTGGAGGTACATTTGCGCATTCGATGTAGTCGTTGACCGCCGTCTGCAGCACAGTCGGATCGTTCTTGTTCACGATCATGTCCGCCATGTAGAAGGTGATGTCGGGACACTTTGAATTTTCGTTTCCGCGCATCGGACGCGGCATTATGTTTCGGATAGTCTGGCCCAATTTCGCGCGATCATCGGTGAAATCAAGCGTGGTCTGGCCGGAGGTCGTGAAGACTGCGACTCGATCGGCCGGAGCAAATTGCGCGATGCGCTTCATCGCAGCGTCGCGAACGCGAGCGAGGTCCCCAAACTGCAGAAACAGATCGTCAAAGACATAGGCCACATATCGGCCCGGGAAAACGGCTGGGCTGGGAGCCGCTGCAGTAGTCGAAGGCTGACTTTCGGCAACCGCCGGGGCCTTCGACGGCAAAGCCGGCAGCGCTTCGGCGTCGAAATTCGAAATCTCCTGGCGCTTCCCATTATCGAGGACTTCGAAATCCTCCTTCCTCAGATTCCCCACCGCATGACCGGTTGCATCGCGCACCACAACCCGTACCTGCACCAGACGAACATTCACCCGCAGTTTGGCTGCATCCTCCAGCGCGGAGGATGACGATTGATCTTTGACCGACATTTCGGTCGTGGGCTCTGGCGATGGCTTAACGACCGTGGGCGATGCGGCCTGTTGAGCGGTTAGCCTCGCTCCTGCGAACAGGATGAGCGCGGCAAGTCGTATTGTTCGGGAATTGATCAAGCAGTACCGGGGATCGCTTGATGGTAGCGCCATGCGACTCCAGCGGGGCAGGAACTCAGGTCGTGGTAAGCATAGCAGGTATTGTTATGTTCCGAGAGATGTCCGCCGTCCTGGCGCAAAGCGAAGGGGCCTTCCGGACAGGCCCGGCGCCGGCTCAGAGTCACCGTATAATCAGCTCTTAGGCTTCTTATGATTCAAACTCTATTTGGCAGTCTGACGGAAGAGAAGAAAACCGGCTTTTTTGACCGGATGAAAGAGGCGGTCACCCGCACCCGGGAGAATCTCGCCGAGCGAATTGAGGAAGTTGTTTCGTTTGGCAAGGAAATCGACCGCAATACGCTCGATGACCTCGAGGCTACTCTCATTGGCGCTGACCTTGGTTCCACCACGACTCAGGAGGTCTTGGGGAAGCTCCGGGAAAAGGCGGATCGCAAGCAAATTAAAGACGTCGACGAACTTAAGCGCCTTCTGAAAGAGGAGTTGCTGGCAATCCTGAACTCGGCCAATGCGCGTCCGGTCAGCAAGGTTACTGGCGGCCCGGAAGTGATCCTCGTCGTGGGAGTGAACGGAACCGGCAAGACGACCAGCATCGGGAAGCTTTCGCAGGTATTCCGGTCGCAAGGGAAGAATGTGCTGCTCTGCGCCGCTGACACCTTCCGGGCTGCAGCCATTGAACAGCTGGAAATCTGGGGACAGCGCACCGGAACCGAAGTAATTAAAACAAAACCTGGCGGAGATCCAGCGGCGGTGTTATTTGATGCTTTGCAGGCAGCGGTCGCCCGCAAGTCCGACTACGTTGTGGTCGATACCGCTGGGCGTCTTCACACCAAGTCTAGCCTGATGGCCGAGCTCGACAAGATGCGGAGGACAGCGCAACGAATCATCCCCGGTGCCCCGCACGAAACCTTGCTGGTGATGGACGCAACCACCGGCCAGAATGGCTTGCAGCAGGCCCGTATGTTCACGGAATCGGCCGGCGTAACAGGCATCGTTCTCACCAAGCTGGATGGAACGGCAAAGGGCGGCGTAGTCGTGGCGATTTGCCGGGAATTGGGCTTGCCCGTTCGCTATGTCGGAGTCGGCGAAAAAGCCGGAGATTTGCTCCCTTTTGATCCGAAGGAATTCGTAGATTCATTGTTTGAATAGGAGTTGCCATGCTGCAAGATCCGAAAGGACCATCGAAGTTCAGAATTGCACTTGAATTTCTGAAACGGTTTCTGGGCAAGCGGCCCGCTCAACCCGGTGATCCCTATGCTTACGTGATGGCGCCGGTACGCCGCGGGCCGAAGGGACGGAGTGGTGCAGCGGTTGCGGAGATCGAAGACCATTCATTTCGAAGTTTCAGGCCTCGACACCAGGTCTGACGCCTTGTCGAGAGCGATCACGACAACGCAGCTGCGGAATACGCGTCCTCTCATATCGCCACCCAATGTCCGATCACTCCGCTGACGAGCAACATCTAAGTCGCGCTCTAGAAATCGCAGCCCAGAGCATGGGTCTGGCTTCGCCAAACCCGTACGTAGGAGCCGTCATCACCGATGCGCGGGGCGCAGTCGTCGGCGAAGCTTCGTACACTTACGACGGAGTTAAACACGCGGAGATCCTAGCGCTCGCCCAAGCTGGCGAGAGCGCCCGGGGTGGAACTCTCTACATCAACCTCGAGCCCCATGGGCATCAGGGACGCACACCACCATGCACCGACGCCCTGATCAAAGCTGGTATCCGCAGGGTTGTAGCATCAATGCTCGACCCGAACCCAAAAGTGAGTGGACGCGGTGTTGAACAGTTGCGGCAGGCAGGAGTGCAGGTCGAACTCGGGCGGTTCGAAGGACAGGCGCGTAAGCTCAATGAGGCATTCGCACGATATACGCGTCACCATACGCCCCTGGTCACCCTGAAAGCTGCGATGACGCTGGATGGAAAGATTGCGCCGGCTCCGGCTGATGCAATCAAGGCGAAAAACGGAATTCCGCCGGGCGGATGGATCACAAGTGAAACGGCAAGACGGCACGTTCACGAGCTTCGACATCAGCACGATGCGCTGCTGGTTGGAGCAGGCACGATCTTATCGGATAATCCGCTGTTGACC
>JASLEQ010000077.1 GCA_030151135.1 Candidatus Sulfotelmatobacter sp.
TTCTCAGTCAGGGGGCAGTTACAACGTCCGATGTTCAAACCTTCACCGAAGTTCGAGATCGTGTCGTTGTAACTCTTCCCGTTGTCCATGAAGAACGCCGGCCAACCGGAGGTGGTGAGGTTTCCCAAGTTCGCATCTGGAATGCCAACCGCGGTTGCGGGATTTTGGCCTTCAAACGCCTTGTGAGTTTGCGGGTTATAGCGGAACCAGCCGAAGCGGAAATCCGCCAGCAACGAGTTGCTGAAGGTACGGGTAACGCCGCTCGCCAAGCTGAAGTTGTGGGTAATGGAGCTGCCAGCCAACCCGCCGAGACCAAATCCTACGCTGCCGACCTGCGAAAGCGCCGGAGCACCCGACAGGTTGAAGTAGTCCAGACTGAAGCGCCCAAAGACTTGGGTTTTGTCATTCAGGTTGTAGTCGATGCGGGTGTCGAACGAGTTCTGGTTGAAGGGACCCGCGCCGCCGACGATATAGTTGTTCGTGACGGAACTGTTGGTCGGCTGCGGAAACAGTTTCAGGATCGCGATCGCCTGGGGCGAAAGCAGATTGCCAGGAATCTGGTTGTTGGCGAAGGCTGTGCGCCCCACGCCAGTATTCGGATCGCCCGACGCCGGATTGTAAATCTGCGATTTCGGGCCGGCTGTCAAGTATTGGCTCAAGTCGCAATTCGCGGCGGCATTGCCAAGAGCCGCAATACATGTGTTGAGCACCTGAGTGGTTGG
Source organism: Candidatus Sulfotelmatobacter sp. (assembly GCA_030151135.1). The sequence goes on from JASLEQ010000077.1 coordinate 723, forward strand.
AACCGTCAACTGCTGCGTGATACCGGTTGTTTGGCGCGTGCCCTGGTAATCACCAAAGAAAAACAGCTTGTTCTTGATGATCGGACCGCCAATCGAACCTCCAAACTGCTGCCATCGTCCCGGGGGAAGAAATCGCCCGGTCGTGGGATCAGCAGCGTACTGGGTAAACGGATCGCGTGCCTGGTTGGCGTCCGAACGGCGGAAGTAGAAGCCACTGCCGTGGATGTCATTGCTGCCCGATTTGGTTTGAGCAGTTACGAAACCGGCCACAGCCTTGCCCATTTCAGCGTCGTAGTTCTGCAAGGCAATCTTGGTCTCAGTCACGGCATCAAGATTCGGGTTCACCACGATGATGCCCAGAATCGGATCCTGGTTATCGGTACCGTCGAGCTGATAGTTGGTTCCGCTGAAGTGCTGGCCGTTGACGAAAATCTGCTGGCTACCCTGCGGATTTTCGGTCGCCGCGTGGCTCCAACCCACCAATTTCTGCGTACCGGGGGACATCAACTCAAACGTCGTGAAGTTGCGGTTCAGCACCGGCAGGTCTTCCACGTAAGTCTGGTTGAACGTAATGGCGACATCAGCGCGGTCCGTCTGCAGCTGCGGCGCTTCGCCCGTGACTTCAACCGTCTGGCTCTCGGAGCCAAGCTGGATGGCCGCGTCGAGGCGGGCGGTCTGATCGGCCGTCACCGTCACTTGCTTTTGTTCGAATTTCTTGAAGCCCTTCGCCTCGATCGTAACGCTGTAGACGTCGGGGATCAGGTGGGTAACGGAATAGTTTCCGCTTTCGTTAGTCTGCACCGTGTCCGAAGTGCCCTTCGCAAGATCGGTGACGGTGACAGTGGCGCCGGGAACAGCCGCGCCTTGTGGGTCAGTAACGGTTCCAAAGATACCGCCGAAAACCGCCTGGGCGAATGCCGGTGAACTCACCAGCAAACAGAGAAAGCACAGCACTGCTCCAGATACAGCACGCTTCATCTCGACCTCCGAAGACGCGCTTGGGGACGCGTCGTCTGCAAGTAAGTCAGAAGTGCAAATGAGGTCCGGTGGGAAGCAGAGTTTCACTTGATTGCTGCGAACTCATGCAATCCTTTTGTGTTCTGCGCACTTAGGATTGTCTTGATTCCCCAGAACCCCGCATCACTTAAGCAAGTGACACAACTCACACGTATGTGTGAGGGACAAAAACTACATTGGGTCTTCGCGCGTTGTCAACTGAATTGCAGGACAGTTGTCAATACAAGAAATCTGTTATTTCGGTCTTTTTGTGTAAAAGCGGGAAAGTTTATGTATATCAATCACTTCCGCATGGCCCGGAGGTGGGGATCCAGAGCTGTCGCTCGCGCCATCTCCGTGCTAGATTCTGCGGAATGTCCTTGGCGCTCCAACGCATTCGCCAGGTAGTAGTGGGCCATCGCGTAGTCAGGAGCGGAGTCGATCGCACGATGAAATTGCGAGATCGCGCCGTCAAGGTCGCCCGCATCAAGAAGCTTCTTTCCCGAGTTCGTTGCAAAGGTAGCCGCCTGCAAGCCGGTTTTTTTTCGGGCCAGTTCCGCCCCGACACGCGTTTCTGCTTGCGCACCTGACGTATCTCCCATCTGGCGCAGTACCGCTGCGAGGGTGGTGTGCGCACCTGCGAAATCAGGCTGCAACTTGAGCGCTTCCCGCAACGCCTGCGCGGCCTCGGGTAGCTTGTTCATCTGCTTATACACCGATCCGAGCGTGTAGAACGCTTCCGCGTAATCGGGTTTCATGCGCACGGCCTGCTCCAGCTGGTCGAGGGCTTCGGGAAAATCGCCTTGTTGCCAAAGGGTCACGCCGAGAGTGTAGCGGGCGTCGACAAGCGATGGATCCAAACGAATCGCCTCGTGCAACTCGGCCACGGCACCCGCAAGATCATCTTTCAATTTCAACGTGAGTGCCAGGTCGTAATGCAGCGAAGCACTGTTGGGGCTGAGTTGGATTGCTTTCTTGAAAGTGTCGCGCGCGGCTTCGAAGTCGGATCGCTGCAGGTAGACGGCGCCGAGATTTCCGATAAAACCGGCGTCATCGGGTCGGATCTTCAGCGCTTCACTGAATTCATGGATCGCGTCGTCGGCATCGCCGTTCTGCATCTCCGCGAGACCGAGATCGTTGTGCAGTTCGGCATTCTGGGGAGACTCGGCCACTGCCTTCTGAAACGCTGCGATCGCGGCAGCCATTTCTCCTGCTCGCTGCGCAACGACTCCAAGCCGTTCCTGTAGCCCGGGGATGGCCGCATTGAGTTGGGCGGCCTGTTTGTAATCGTCGAGCGCGTCCAGAGTATTGCCTGCGTCTTCGTCCAGTTTTCCGAGATAAAAATGGACCAGCGGATCGTTGGGCGAGAGTTGCAACGACTCCTGCAATTGAGCCCGGGCATCCGTCTGGTTGCCGTTGGTGAGCAGGGCCACACCCAGATGGAAATGTGCGGACTCGAGTTGGGAGTCGAGCTTGAGTGCCGCTTCAAACTCTTGCTGCGCAGCCGTGAAGTCCCGCTTCTGCGCGAGCAGCACGCCGAGTTCGTCGTGGAAAATGGCCCGATCAGGCGCCAGGGCGACCGCCTGGCGATACTCGGCGAGGGCCGCCTCGGTATCACCTCTCAACCCCAGCGCTCTACCGAGGCCTTCGTGAGCCTCCGGCTGGGTAGGCGCCATCTTTACAGTCACCAGGTACTCGTCGACTGCATCGTCGTATTTCTGCTCGGCAAGCAGTGCCTGGCCGAGAAACGCGTGCGCGACCGCCAGATCTGGGCGCAGCTTCACGACTCGACGGAAATATGGGACGGCGGCCGCGGGCTGTCCGTCCTTGAGCAATGCCTGTCCCACCGCGTTCTGATACTCGGGGTTGGAGGGCTGCAATTCGGCGGCGCGCTTGAACGACCGCAATGCGGCAGGATCATCGCCTGCTTCATACGCGCGCACCCCTTGGCGATAGACCTCGTCTGC